>JADZFV010000205.1 GCA_020854255.1 Candidatus Melainabacteria bacterium
ATGCGTCCGAACGGCTCGCGAACAACATGCCCGTATGAAGTCAAAACGCCAGGTGCCAGATGCGCAACATGGCAGCCGCGAGTCCAGCGGTCTCTGGACCAGTCGTGTTCGAAATAGTGCATCGGTTTGCCTGCTCTCGCTCCAAACCGCCTGACCAAAGCATCTAACAAATGTTTATTTCTTTCATCAGCAGACATTTCTGCCATTAGCATCGCCTCTTTGGCGAAGGAAAAGGACATGAGCGCGCCGACCTTTTGGTCTGGCGGAGATGTGTCGAGCGTCATTTGAATGAATTCGTCAGGAGCCGTTACTTCGCCGCTCAAGCCGTCTTTGCGCCAGAAGGATTGATCATAGACAGTAATGAATTTGATGCATTGACCAGCCGGCATGTGCCTGAGTAATTCCATGCGCGTTGACGGCAACGGCGGGGTATAGTCAATGTTGTTCGCCAGATTAGGTGGAACAGCTACAACTACTCGTTGCGCCTTGATCGTTGCTTTGTCGGATATGACTGTTACACTATCTTGATTTTGAATGATGTGTCGAACTGCCGATGATAAAAGAAAACAATCGCCGATTTTTTCTTTCATTTTCTCGGCGATACAGCTCATGCCCCCTTTGACCATGTCTTGCTCTGCACCGCCTTCTACTCTCATTTGCATTTCTATATCATTGCCTGAGGCGGCGATTTGAAATAAGACGAATAAGAGAGAAATGTCCGATAGCTCGCAGGTGAACAATCCAATAAAAAGTGTTCGCAACATAGCGCGCGCCGGTTCGGTGAGCCCATGAACAGGGTCATTTATGAATTGACCAAGAGACATCGAATCCCACTCTTTTGCTCTCGCGCACGTCCAGGGCGCCTGGTTGGGAACTTCTTGAGACATCCTGGACAACAGTTGAAGAACTTCCCAAACACCGGCAAGAGACTTCGAGTCGATATCGGGGGTTTTGTCACTAACGCCATAACGATGCACTTTGCCATCATAAATAAGTAGGCTGTCGCCATGGATCGGAGTTGGAGTAATCTCAAGACCCATTTCTTCGAGCAGCGCATAAATGCGATCTTGAGTCGGTCCTACAAATGTACCGCCCAGATCAATTGGCGTACCGTCAGCGAGATATTTTGTCCAAACTTTGCCGCCAATGCGATCTCTGGCTTCGACAACGATTACGCAGTAGCCTGCCTGCGTCAGGCGAAGAGCCGCTGTGAGTCCGGCAAATCCGGCTCCGACGACGCAAAAATCGCGTTCTATGAAGGTTTTGGCTGAGTTCATGATCTGACTTATGGCTGCACAGACTGCTGCCATTTAATCAGCTTGAAATCTGCCGCTATTTGTATGTTCGGAGCGGCCGTTGAAAGCGAGCACCAAACAACCAGGGTCTTGACGACCTTGACAGTATGACAGTAATTTGGGACAATGCTGTCATGGTTGTTCAAGGACACGATGCATTTACCCTGGATGAGCTTCTGGCGGAAGTTGGAAAGCTTGTGACGTCACTGGGGCTTTTGGGTGTTCAGAAAGACAATCGTGTATCGGACCTTCCGGATGTGAGGACAGTCCGCTACTACACCAGTCTCGGTCTGGTCGATCGCCCGCAAATAGTTGGGAGGCAGGGCATTTACGGACGCAGGCACATACTGCAATTGCTGGCAATTAAAGCCTTGCAGACCCTGCAATTGCCGCTTCAGGAAATTCAAGCAAAACTGTTCGGGCTCACGGATGCTGAGCTCGAAGGTTTGACCGGCGCCATATCAGGTCAGAGGAAAGCCACTCAAAGAGACGAGTTTCAATCCCGTCCTGTACTCTGGAGAGAGATAGTTGTTGCGCCGGGCCTGAAGCTTATGGTCGAAGACGGGTGGTCACCGGAATCCGATGCAGAAGCAGTTTTATCAATGATGCGCGCAGCTTTGCATTTAATCATCAAAGACAAGCGCGGACCTAACGATGGAGGTTAAGGTAATGTGCCCAGATCCAGCCGCAAGGACTATTCCTTTATTCGACCCGCACTCAGAGCTTGCCAAAAGAGCCCTGGGTACGCTCATCGCCGAGATGTCCGGCACTAAGAAAGAATTGCCGCTTTCAGGCGTCGATATTGATGCGAAAGTCGCCGATCGAATTTGCGATGTGACAGTAAAACAGAAGTTTCGCAATACCTTTTGCGACCATCTGGAAGCTGTATACATTTTTCCTCTCGCCCATTCGGCTGTTGTCACTTCCTTTGAATTGAGAGTTGGATCCCGCGTGGTCAAAGGACAAGTGAAAGAACGTCAGGAAGCCAGGCAGGATTATCAAGCCGCGCTCACAGCAGGAAAACGCTCGGCGCTCATGGAACAAGAGCGCGACGACATCTTCACTATGCAAGTTGGAAACATCGCACCCGGCGAGGAAGTCTCTGTCGAAATCAAATACTGCGAAAGGCTTCCTTTCTTTGAAGATGGAACTTGCGAAATTCGTCTGCCTCTGGTGGTTGCTCCACGCTATATCTCCGGGCCGCCGACAGGTGGTGGCGCAGCCGGCTTGGGCACTGAAGTCGATACCGACGAAGTCCCGGATGCTTCGCGTATAACTCCTCCCCGTCTGGTACCGGGTGCCAAAGACAATGTTCAGCTTTCTGTCTCTGTTGAATTGATGCCGTCGGCCGATGGCACGTTCAATGTCAAAGATCTGGCTTCTTCACAGCATGTAGTCGGCACTTCTCTTGATACCGGCAGCATTAAAGTCGAGCTGTCTCAAGAAAACGAACTGATGAACAGAGACTTCATTCTCAAATGGGTTCTGGCCGAGAAAACTCTGAAACCCAACCTCGTCAGTTACGTCGACGACAAAGGCGATACCTTTTGCATGCTGACGGTCTTGTCTCCGAAGCAAGACAAATTTCTCGGCGTGCCGAGAGACGTTATCTTCATCGTCGATCGCTCAGGCTCAATGGGTGGACCGAAAATGGCATCGGCAGCTAAATCCTGTTCGATCCTTTTGGACACTCTAGGACCGCAAGATCGATTTGCGATATGTGCTTTCGATACCGTAAATGAATGGATGCAACCGCATAAAGAATGGTCCACCAGTGTTGACGGGCGCTTCGTATGCGCTGATGAAGCGGGCATTGAAAGTGGCAAAGCCTATTTGCGCACTGTCACCGCCCGCGGCGGCACTGAATTGGAACCGGCTCTGGCTGAGTCGCTTGGCGAATTTAAAAACAGACAGAAAGCTGATGCCATAGGCATCATCGTTATCTTGACCGACGGTCAGGTCGGCAATGAATCAGGAGTATACAAACGCTTGCAGAACGAGTTGGGGGATGCACGCGTGTTTACAGTCGGAATCGACACCGCAGTCAATGGCGGAATTCTGACGCGCATGGCCACCCTCGGTGGCGGAACCTCTGCACTGGTCACCCCGGGAGCCAAGCTGGAAAAAGCACTCAGTCAAATCGGACGCGAGATTGGAGTGCCTGTTCTGACCGGTTTGAAGC
>JADZFV010000206.1 GCA_020854255.1 Candidatus Melainabacteria bacterium
CGTCCCGCCCCGGCAAGCCGGAGTTCAAGGCGCTCATGGAGCGCAGCGGCAAGCCTCTGGACGACTACGTGAAGTTCGGCATGTCGCCCCGCGCGGAAATCGCGTCTCTGCATCTGGCGTGCGCGCTGGCGTACCTGGACGGCCGCGACGTGGCAACGCCTGACGACGTGAAGGCGGTGTTCCGCGACATCGCGCGTCACCGTATCATCATGAAGGAAACCGCGGAGATGAACGAGGTCACGTCCGACCACGTCATCAACGAGATCCTCGGCCCCGAAAAGGGCGTGCCGATCATCGAGCCCCGGGCACGGTAAGGCTGGTCGCCTCAAGGGCATTTGTGGAACCCGTTTTGTCGTGTCACCAGAAATGGTGGCACACCGAGCGGGCTCTGTAAGTTCTTCGCGAGGCGACCAAACCGCAGCGAAAGGCAGACCGCCAGAAATGGTGGTCTGTCTCTCGCGCTGCGGAATTACTTATCTGCTCACGCCTCATAGCACTTTCATCTTTACGTTCGCGCGTGCGCGAACGTGACCTGGAGCGTCCTTTCAATGGGACGTTCCTGAAAAGCGCTTGTATCTCGCATATGTACAACCCGCGCGCATCTGTGCGCATGGGTCACTTTCGTGCTTGCTTGCAAGCGCATAGTCCTAACAGGAGCAATTCCTATGGTGAAGAAAGCAACTCTGGAGGCGATCAACGAAGCTCTTCGTATGACCGTCTCCACACCGATTCCGACCGGCTGGCGCACTGTCCAGCCGTATCCGGGCGGAGGGGCGCGCAAGAGCAGGGCTCGTGGACCGTCAGGCTGGGACCTGGCAACACGGCTGGAATATGAACCGGGTGCCGATAACATCCGCGACATTGACTGGCCTGCGACCGCTCAGACGGGCGGACAGCAAGTGCTTGTCTCGCACAAGCTCGAGCCGCGCGACCTCAAAATCTACATCCTGGCCGACGTTCAGCCGACCATGGATTTCGGTACGTTCCGCACCACCAAGCGCCTGCTCGGAGTCGAGCTGGCTGCTTCGGTGATGAAGTCTGCGGCCAAGTCCGAAGACAAAGTCGCTTTCATGGCGTTCTCGTCCGAACGCGTGGAAGCGCTGGTCACTCCTCGTTCTCCTCAGAAGGCGATGATGCCTGCCCTGGTCTCCATGATCGAGGGCGGCAACGTTACCCGTTGGGGTAGCGAGAAACAGCAGCTTTCGGGTCTGCAGCGGGTTTTGAAGAACCTGCCTTCCCGCAAGGCGATGGTCGTCATCATCTCCGACTTCCTCAACATGACCGACGCCGACCGCGAAGCGCTCAAGAAGGCGGCTCTTTTCCACGACGTGATTTGCCTGTGCGTACAGGACCGCCGGGAGCGCGAGCTTCCTGCGGGCATCAAGGTCCTGGGATTTGAGATCGGCGGACTGTACACGCTGCGCGACTTGCGCACCGGTCAGCGTAAATCGATCTGGCTGTCGAAGGGCAACCGCGAGAAATTCGCGGAAAACTTCCGCCGGCATCAGGAGTCTCTGGAGACATTCTTCCGCAAGTCGCACATCGACTTCGGCATCTTCTCCACCGAGGAAGGCGTAGCCGGGCTGCCCAAGCTCATGCGCGTCTTCTCGAATCACCGCTAAAGGAGCAGAACCATGCGTTCAAATAACAAGAATATCTGGACCGCCCTGCTCCTGTCTGCCTTCGTCTCCATGTCTGTGGGGACGTCTCAGGCACAGGTTCCGGGCGTCTATCGTTTCCAGGCTGGACCTGCAGTCGGCACAAGCCAGACTGCCGGACAGCCGAATCTGAATGCCGCCGGAGCTGCCTCGCAGGCCTGCGGTATTGTCACGGCTGCCACCACAATCGCGCAGGTGCCGCCCGGCTTCCCGGGATTCCCTGGCGAAGAGGAGCCGACCCCGGCCGAACCCGAAGATCCCAAGCCGGCTAACCCCGTGCAGAAGGTCTGCGAAGACGGCAAGATCATCATCCAGGTCGGCAATGGCCAGCACTTTGGTCATCGCATCATGGACCTGGTCGAGGTGACGATTCTTATCGTCGCAGACGACAGCGTCAAGTTCGATTTCACGTCCCTCGAGAAGGGCGTGATTGGCTTCGAAGGTCAAGACTTCGACCTGGCGAAACCGTACCCACTGGGTGCGCTCGCCCCCGGTCAGAGCCCGGTTACCATCAAGAGCGCGCCGTACAAGGAGGGTAAGACGATCTACCGGATCGACCTTACCGTTCAGAGTTCGGTGCCCAAGAAGGCGATCCCTTTCCAGCTCGACTTGCGCTACGCGACTGACACCGCCCCCGATGGCAAGACCCCGAATTGGAAGCGTCTGACGACGCCCGACTTCGTGGTCACCACCTCGAACACGGCGGACAATGGCGACGAGCTGCTCGAGGGCGACCTCGAAGCGAAGCCGGCGCCGCGTCCCTGGGCGATGTGGCCGGCACTGGTCGGCGGCATCTTCCTGGCCCTTATGTGGCCGGCAATCGCCATCGTGCGTCGCATCAACCGTGAGAAGCCGATTCGCAAGAGTCCGCCCAATGAGGTGGCCTGGCGTGTGTACCTGAGGGTGCAGAAGCAGGTTGCCGAAACGGGCTGGCAGGAGCGGCACTACAAGCTCATGGCCTCTGCCATCCGGCAGTACTTCGGCGTCGATCCCGCCACCATCAACGAAGTTGGGGAAAGGCTTAAGGATCATCCGAATCTGGACATGATCCTCTCGGCTCTGAACAAGACCGAAGCAGTGCTGTTCCAGCAGCGCGTCCTCACGGACCACGAGAACAACGAGCTGTGCGAACAGTTCGAAGATCTCATTGCGCGCCCGATACTTCTGTAAAGGGCCGCTTATCGTGGCACACTGGCACCGCTCCGTCGCAAGAATCAGCGACGGAGCGGGAGGCCGGCTGCCCAGTCTTCAAAGTTTCGCAACGGCACTCAGGACTCCCCAGATAACGGTCACCACTTGTGGTACCAGGTTATCTGGACAGTCCTCACACACGGTGGAAGCCGTGCGGGTCGCCGCAGTTTGAAGCTTAGACGAAAAAAAATCGTTCCTGCCCTGAGGGATCGCACGCTGTGCTCTCCCTGGCTTGACGGAGTCCCGCAAGCAAGTTGGCAGATAAGGAGTCCTATCCATGAACACACCACGTAAAGTGGTACTCGGGCTCCTGGTGCTTCTGGTCGGCGCGTTTGCCCTTACGGGCCCGCTGACCGGTGGCCGGGGAGTGTCGCAGTACCTGAACTTCGGGACGCACAGTGCGCCCGCGCAGTTCGACGGAAAGTATCTCTACAATGCCGCGTTTGTTCGCATTCGCGACGTCGCCAAGCCTCTCATCAATCCGGCCGACCGCGCCAAGTGGGTGGCCGAGTGGGAGCACAAGTTCGACACGGACGGCACGCTGAGCACCGAGGAAGGCACCGACCGTGCCATCACCATGATGCTCAACAGCCTCAATCAGCGCTTCGACCACTACTCCCCGCCGCAGCGTTTGCAGGCGGAGCAGCAGATGCAGGACGCCAGCCTCGTCGGCATCGGCGCTTCCATCGAGTCTCCCGGAGTCGGTCCGAAGCTCAAGCTCCTTCCGAAGGACGCCACCGAAGCGCAGATCAAGGAAGCCTTCCGGGTTTCCGACGACTCGCCCATGATTGTGGAAAGCCTGATGGAAGGCTCGCCCGCTTTGAAGGCTGGTGTCAAGCCCGGCGACCGCTTCGTTGCCGTCGACGGCGTCTCCGTCAACGGACTGCTCACCGATGAGGTGATAAAGTCGGTCAAGGGTCAAGCCGGTTCGCAGGTGGTCATCACTTTCGCCCGCAAGAAGGCCGATGGCTCGGTCGAGAATATCGACTTAACCATCACCCGCGCCAGGGTCATCGTGCCTGTGGTCACCTTCAAGGATGTCGGCAACGGCATCGCCTACGTGAAGCTCAGCAACTTCGTCTCCGACTACACGGTCAGCGAGATGGCTGCGGCTCTCACCAAAGCCAAGGGCATGAAGGGTCTGATCATAGACCTGCGCGGCAACGGCGGTGGCAACCTCGCGTACCTCGAGGCGATCGCCCAGCAAGTGCTTGCCGACGGCACGATGCTTGTTCTCGAGCACCGTTACGGCGACAACATCCTGGAGCAGCGTCAGGTCATTCAGCCGCGCATTCTCCTGGAAACGCAGGTTCGCAGCGACAAGCCCGATGACGTCTCTTACGACGTCAAAGAGCGCCAGCATAGCTTGATCGTGCCTGCCGGAATGCCGATTGTCGTACTGGTTAACTCCGGCACGGCGTCTGCCTCCGAGCTGCTTTCAGGCCTGCTTCAGGCCAACCACCGTGCCACCATCGTCGGTACCGTGACCGTGGGTAAGGGAGTCGGACAGGCCGTGATTCCGCTGCCCTACGGCCGCGGCATCTCGATCACCACGTTCGAGTTTCTGCCCGGTGGCGTCCGCATGGACTACATCGGTGTGGTGCCCGACGTCGAGGTGAACAACGACGACGACCCCAAGGTCGACGAGCAGCTGGAAGCCGGCAAAACCGAAATCCAGAAGCAGATCGACGCTCTTGCCGCAGCTGAAAAGCGCCGCGCTGAGATCAAAGCGAAGAACGACGAGCTCTGGGGCAAGTACATCAAGGAGCGCAACGCCAACCCGTAAGTACGGTGTTCGGCAATACGCAGATTGGATTCACTATGGGGAGACACGGCGTGTTTGCCCCCATAAAGGTTCAAGTGGCGTCGCTCATTGGTCACAGCGCTCTCCGAGGTGGGGGAGCGCACCAAAGTTCATTGCTTCGGCTATGAGTTTTGGTGCGCTTCCCTGTCACGGAAAGCCGCACATCTAACTGGTTCTAGTGGATAACGCCCGCCCCTTTGGCGCGCGCTCCCAACCGAAATCTGGAGAACACAATATGCGCAAGATTCTCACGAGTCTGCTTTTGGTGTGCTTTGCGGCTGTCAGCACTGTTTCAGTGGCTCACGCAAAGCCGCCTCTCAAGCCGGTTGATCCGGTAATCATCATCATGGGTGCCGGCGCTGCCGATGAGCAGGCTCCGCAAACCGGCCCCGGCCAGACGGCTCCCGCCGAAAAGGCCAAGCCGGTCAATCCGCTGGACAACGGCGGACCGCTGCCGGCTGAGCTGCAGGAGTTTTTCCAGCATCTCTTCGGTCAGGTGCAGGCCCAGCAGGCCGCTCCCACGCCCAAGCAGCTGGAAGACGTCTACAAGAGCGTCTGGTATCGCATCAACGCCACGTACTACGACCACGACGCGCTCAAGAATTTCGGCGTCTGGAAAAACAAGTACGACGGCAAGCTGACCACGCCGGCCGAACTCGAAACCGCCATCAAAGAGATGGCTGGTTCGCTGGGCGACCGCTGGACCAGCTACACCACGTCTGAAGAGATCAAGCAGTCGATGAGCCAGCACAACGCTGGTCTGGAGCCGCTCGGCATGATGTTTAAGCAGCATCAGGACGGCAGCTACTTCATCGATTTCCTGATGTACGGCACGCCGGCTCAAAAGTCCGATCTCCGCAAGGGCGACACCGTCAAGTCCATCAACGGCACGGACCTCCTCGGTCTGACTGCCCTTGAGGTCGAGAAATTGACCATGGTCAAGGCGGGCGACCAGGCGACAATCGTATTCGTTGTCGACAAGCAGGAGGTCACCCTCACGCTCAAGTCGGCAGCGGCTGACGCACCGGACTTCCAGGCCAAGCTTCTGCCGGGCAATATCGCCTATGTGCGGCTGCCCAGCTTCGAAAGCGAAGAGATGGTCGCCGGTCTGGTCGGCAATCTGCAGGAGCTGTACAAGCAGTCCGGCGGAAAACTGCAAGGCATTGTCCTCGACCTGCGCGGCAACCCCGGCGGTGTCTTCGACTATGCGCGCCAGATCGCCTCGCTCTTCCTCGAGAAAGGCGTCATCGTCACCAGCACCACCCGTCAGGGCCTGGAGCTGCACGAAGAGCGCTTCAGCGTTGTGAAGGCATGGCCGCACGACTTCGGTGATGCACCTCCGGAAGCAATCGCGTTTCTCCACAACCTGGAGAGCGCGCCGATGACCGTCCTCATCGACGGCAGCTCGGCAAGTTGCTCGGAGATTTTGACCGGTGCCCTCAAGGACAACGGTCGCGCTGTCATCGTCGGTCAGACCACTTACGGCAAGGGCGTCGGCTACCAGGCCGGTCGTCACCGCGCCGGCGGTTGGCTGTCGGTCACGTCTTTGAGCTACCTGACGCCGTCGGGCTACAACCTCGCCAACAAGGGCATCGCCCCCAACATCGAGGTTGCTCAGCCGCGTGGCGCCGCGCTCGACGTTCAGCTTGACGCTGCCATCAAGGCTGTGAAGGACTTGCAGATGACGCCGGCCAAGCCCCAGGGCAGCCAGGCTTCACCTCTGTCTCTCATCGACCCGAACAGCGTTCTTATCCAGGCGGGCATGATTGCTCTCTTCTTGATCGCCATTTTGATGTTCGGTGTGCACCTGCACATGCGGGC
>JADZFV010000207.1 GCA_020854255.1 Candidatus Melainabacteria bacterium
ACGAAAAACGGCACGGAAGTGGCGCTTCTGCCGAAAGAATTCGCACTTCTAGAATTTTTCCTGCGCCATCCCAATCAAGTTTTCAGCCCCGAAGCACTGCTCGATCGTGTCTGGTCCGCTGAATCAGAAGCCTCGCCTGATACGATCCGCGTGCACATCACCAAATTGCGCGGCAAAATCGACACAGAAGGTCAACCGTCCATAATCAAAACGCTGCACCGCCAGGGCTATAAATTAGAAACCCCCTCGTAGATGGCGCATTACATGCACCTTGACTTGATGGAAAAAGATACGCTACTTCGTTGAACTAGAAGTACCCGCGTTTCGTCATGCGGACGCACCAACGCGCCACGAGTTAAAGCAATCGCCTCCGGCAACCGGCGCAGAAGACGCGCAGTCCGTTGGGCTTGAAGAATTTGACTTCTGACCACTTCCGGTTGTGGGCTACGTACATTTTGTCGTCGCTTACTCCACGATAGGCGATGTGCACTTTCCCCTCGCAGCAGACTTCTTCCGGCTCCTCAGAAGGAGCTTCGACAATTTCTCTCTTCGACGAGAAAATCGATTGAATGGTCTTTATCAGCTTAATCATGAGGGCCTGAGATCGTTTGTTTTGATGGTAAAACCTCCAACTTCAAGTCCATCGACTGGATTTTCACTGGCAGCTTCACTATGAATGTCGAGCCGACACCAACTTCCGATTCGACGTTTACGCTTCCCTGATGCCTGGCAATAATTTCTTGTGTAATCGCCAGTCCCAAGCCAGAGCCACCACTGGAGCGACTCCTGGCTTTATCGGCGCGATAGAATCGCTCAAAAATGTGCGGAACATCGTCGGCGTCGATACCAATTCCGGTATCAGATATTCTGATTTCCAGTTCTTGCGCACCGTCAAGATTTGCTTTCACATCGACATTGCCTTCTTTCGATGTGTAATTGATGGCATTGGTGAGAATGTTTACCAGAGCGCGTTGCAGGTGAATGGCATTGCCGGACACGATTGTTCCATCCAGATCCGAATCGACACCAAGCACGACTTGTTTTTTCTCCGCATTCGGTCGAACCTGGTCTACTGCATCCGAGATGAGCTGTTGAACATTGATGTCCGACTTCCTGCTCACATCAAGGCCGCCGTCCAAACGGCTGATGTCCAGAAGGTCTTGCAGAAGATTGGCCTGGCGATCGACCAGCCTCTCGAGCGATTCGAGAAACTGATGACGCAGTTTTGGATCTTCTGCCGCACCCGCTTGCAGTGCTTCAACAACAGATCCGATCGCCATGGTCGGCGTTTTCAATTCGTGACTGGCATTGGCGATAAATTCTTGCCTCAAGCGCTCCTGCTCTCTAAGACGGCGGATCATCTGATTGAAAGAACGCGCCAATTCACCAACTTCGTCCGGACGTTTTACCGGCACTGTTTCCGACATGTCGCCTGAGGCAGCGATCTTTCGCGCCGTCATGCTCATTTCCTGCAATGGTCTGTTGACGCGGCGAGCCAGCCATAGACTGATAAGTACGGTCATGACGCCAGTGGCGAAAATGATCTCGAGAAAAATGATCAAGTCTCTGTGCAGCCGCTGTTCGATTTCAGTGAGCTGCACGCCGACGCGGATCACACCTGTCGTTTGCCCGCCTGCGCGAACCGGACAGGCTACGTAAAGCCAGTTGCTGTTGGTCGTGCGTTCGTTTCTTGTGTAGATTGCCACGATACCGGCAAGCGCATCATTGATTTCGGCATTGTTTGAGATATTGGCTCCATCAGGCGATTGCGAAGGCGTCGATGAATCCGCAAGCACTCTGCCGTCGCGATCGACGACAGTGATAACGACGCCGAGTTTTGTGGCATGCCTATCTACAGCGCTCTGGATGCGCTGCCTGGATTTCTCAGAATCCATGCCCAGATCGTTGTCAATTTCCAAAGCCAGGTGCACAGCTTCGACTTCCAGCGAGTTGCGCAAATCAGTGACTGACTCGGATTTGATGGCGAACAAAGCCCACAAGCTGACAGCGAGCAGCGAGATTACAATGATGACCAGGTAAGTAAAAAGAAGCTGGTTGGCCAGACTTCTAAACATCCACTTGTAGATTCGCTCCAGGAGCCCCATTGATATTGCTCGGTCCACTGAGTAGCTAAGGCACTTGAAAAATACTTAGGGGCTGAAACACGCTCAAGTCGTATCTGTATCCCCGATCTAATTAAATACCGATTTCAGTAAAAAAATCGCTTCTCCCTGGATATCCATTTGACAATTGCACACTTGGCCTATAACTTGACGCTACCGCCTTATCAGTCACAGCCGGTTCAGGAGCCCGCTTGCCATGCGCCATGCAGCGGTAGACCACCCGCTTGACAACAACCCCAAGAGTTAAGACAAATTGTTCTAACTGTGCGAAACTTAGTTGCGAGTCTATATAATGCGAGCCGTAGAAGTTTGATAAAGAGTGCTTCTCTAGCCCGCCAAATGGGAGGTCCATTCCGAAGATGTCTGCTGTGTTGAACGTAACCGACGCCACGTTTGAGCAAGAAGTTTTGAAGGCTGAAATTCCAGTCCTCGTCGACTTTTGGGCTCCCTGGTGTGGTCCTTGCAAAGCAATCGCTCCAGTAGTGGAAGACCTTTCCAAAGAATACGAAGGTCGCCTAAAGGTTGTGAAGCTGAACACCGACGAAAATCCAAAGACAGCGCAAGCCTACTCAATCCGCGGCATTCCAAGCCTCTATGTCTTCAAGACGGGGCAGGTTGTCGAGCAGGTAGTCGGCGCCGTGCCCAAATCGGCTCTGGCAACAGCAATTAACAAGCACGTATAAAAGGTCGATCAGGTAACCTGATCTTTTTACGGGCACTTAACTTAGATCCGGCATAATTTAGGCAATAAAAACATGGCCTGGCGTGCTTTCGCGACAGCTATGGGTATGGGTTGACGGGATCGTTTGATCATTATGATCGCGACAGGCAAAGGAGATCGTGATGCAGTTGGCGCAATCGAAAAAGGTAGCCGCAGTTGTCGTGGCAATGACATTGGCGGTGATTAGTTCGTCTCAGCTCTCGGCTGACGCAAAAAAACACAAAAGAGCTTGCGGGAAGCCCCGCGTTTTATGCTCGGCAGCCTGCAACAAAGACCTGACCACACTTCACCACGCACTGGTCAAAACCGGTCTATTAAAAACTCTCAGCACCAAAGGAACCTACACTCTCTTTGCTCCCAGTGACGCAGCCTTTCAAAAGATCCCTAAAGCAGACAGAGATGCTCTTATGGCTGACTCCAAGAGACTCGCCACAGTACTCAAGTATCACGTCCTTCCCAAGAAATACACTGCCAGCGACCTCTCCAGCCGTCGCTCGCTGGTGACCCTGGAAGGCGAATCGGTGATGCTCAACAACAAAGACGGCTCGCAGACCGTTGATGGCGCAATCGTCACCAAAGCCGATTGCGATTGCAGCAACGGCGTCGTGCATGTGATCGACACAGTTTTGATTCCCGAGCGCGGCAAATAAGCCGTCCGGCTAGCGATCAAGTCTTCCCAGGGGCGATGCATGGCATCGCCCCTATTTGTTTTTAGCAAGCGGCTTATTCTGTACGAACAACACCTTGTGTCGCCCTTACTTATTTGCCGGAAACGCCAATCTCCTGGAGGCATCGCCCTATGTGTCGCCCTTCAAGACCAGAGGGAAACTCACTACTAGATTAATCCCTAGTGCGCTGCCGGATGGGGTGTGCCAATATATATGTAATCGCCCGCATATATGGCAAGCCGGGGCAGCGGAGTTAGCACCTTGAAAGAAGCATTCATCATCTTTGTCATCGCTCTCATTATTGGCAGCATTTACAATGGCTCCCAGCAATCAGGCGCCGCTAATGATGTGCCTGAGTTCTCGACTCAGCAGCCGGCTGCCTCTGCAGAGGCGATGAATAAGATGGCCTCGGTCGATGAAAGCAATTTCGAAAGCGAAGTTATCGACAGCCCGACGCCTGTTCTTGTCGATTTTTACTCGGATACATGCGGTCCTTGCAAGAAAATGGAGCCTATCCTGGCTGAAGTGGCCACCGAGTATCAGGGTTCTTTAAAAGTGGCGCGGATTGACGTTTTGCGGGCACCCCACCTGGCTCAAAAATATCAAATCTCGTCCATCCCGGTATTCATGGTCTTCAAAGAAGGCAAGTGCGAGTATTCGACCACCGGCGCAATGCCCAAAACCCAGGTCGTTGCAATGGTTAAGCCCTATCTGTCCGGACGACAAGCCAGCACCCTGCAAACCGCCGACTAGGCACAAAAGTCCCAGAATCGCTGTCCAGCTGGCATCCTGGCAGGCCGGGCTCTGAACAAGTGCGGCAATGCTCATGGCGGGTTTACCCTAGAAAGCCACCCGGCAAAAGGAATTGGCAGTTCGCGACTAAAAACTATAGAATGCCGATAGATACAGGGAATATTAGAGAAGTAGCGCCAGGGTGCCGGTCTAGCGAAACAATATGAAAACATTTCTGGTCTCTTTATTCATTGCGATGGGCATAGGTTGCCTGCTTAATGGCATTGATCTGAAGGGCAAACCTATTAAGACTGGAATATCCGACATTGCGGTGCCAGGCTTTCCCTGACAGCAAATGAAACAAGACGGTGTAATCCCAGAGCTGGCGTACACCGATGGCTACCGCAGGGTGCGGTTGCTGACCGATATAGGTAAAACCAACAGTTGTGCCGCAGACCCCAGCGCCGGAAGAGTAGAAGAGTTTCCGTTCTGGGGCAACAATTGACAAACACGGAAGTTGACTGACATGAAAAATTGGGCGAGATGGACAGTTTTAATCGTCTGGATGGTATTACTGCTAGCTACGGCGCAGTTCTGGAACCCATTCGCTTCGTTCCCCGCGTTGCTCAAATACTCGGTCACCTCCGTGTTTGCCGCCGCTGTGTTCGGCGCCATCATGTTCTTGATGCAGTGGTACATCGTCCTCTCTGTAATCTTTCCACTGCCGCCGAGAGCAGATTCCAAAGCTCCAAAACCGTTTTGGGTGCGCATACTTCCTTTCATGTTCGAGAAGCCGCGCATCAATGCCAAGGCTCCAACAACATTGGCCGAATTGATAGGCAACGAACAGGCGAAGTTGGAGATTGCCGAAGTCATAGACATGCTCGCTCACCCTGATAAATACGCGGCTTCAGGAGCGGAGTTACCGAAAGGCATGCTATTTGTCGGAGCCCCGGGCGTAGGCAAGACACTCTTTGCAAGAGCAATCGCCAACGAAGTAGGCACGCCGTTTTACGTTATTGAAGGTGGCGCTATTAGTGGTCTCTTTATGGGACTGGGCGTGCTCAAATTGAAAACACTGTTCAGCAAATTGAGACGCCACGAGCGGGCGATTTTGTTTGTAGACGAAATCGACTCAATGGCTGTTCGCCGCACGCAGGACAAAGGATTTGGCGGCGTCGCTGACATGAATATGACGCTCAACACTTTGCTAACTCAAATGGACGGATTCCACGCCTCCAAATTGCTCGTCATCGGTGCCACCAATAGCGATGGCGCCCTCGATCCGGCATTGACGCGCGCCGGACGCATGGACAGACGCATTTACTTCCAAATTCCCAATCCGGAAGAACGCGTCAAGATTTTCAAATACTATCTGGAAAAAGTCACTCACGATCCCGACGTTAATATTGAGTACATTGCCAGCTTGACTCAAGGCTTTTCACCGGCAGACATTTATCAAATAGTCAACGAAGCAGCTCTCGTCAGCACGCGTCCGGGTGGTCCGAACCGTGTCACCACAGACATTTTGGAACAGGCCCTCGATCGTGTTTCGATGGGCAACGATCGCGTGCTGGTTGATTCGGGAATTGTCATTGCCAACCCGGATCCGACAGTAAGACTCGATCACGTCATTGGCATCGATGACGCAAAACAAGACGTTTCCGAAATCATTTCATTCCTTCGCAAAGGCGCAGACTTGAAAGAGATGGGAGCAAAAGTGCCACGCGGCATTCTTTTGATCGGACCTCCCGGTGTTGGTAAAACTCTGATGGCAAAGGCAATTGCCAACGAAGCAGGTGTCCCATTCTACGGAATTTCGGCATCATATTTTAAAAGTATGTTCCCCGGTGAAGGCGCAGCCAGACTGAGAAATCTCTACACTCAGGCAAGAAAGAGTCCGGCCGCGATTGTATTTATCGATGAGATTGATGCTATTGCCGGAACAATGAGTGATGTAGGAAACGTTCGCACCAGCGAGCTCAACGAGATTCTCGTTCAACTTGATGGTTTCAGCCGCAGCAATATTCTCACTATCGGCGCCACCAACCAGGAACAAAATCTAGATCCTGCTTTCTACCGTGCCGGTCGTTTTGATCGCAAAGTCTACATTGGCTTGCCTGACTCAGATGCACGCAAAAAGATGTTCGAACTTTACATGACTAAAATCAAGAATGAAGGAGATTTCGACCTTGAGGAGCTTTCCAAACAAAGTGTAAATTTCGCCGGCGCGGATGTTGCCGCAGCGGTAAATGAAGCGGCAATCTTGGCTGTAAGAAACAACCGCAAGAAATTCATTCAAGCCGATCTGGCAGAAGCAATCAACAAGCTGTCTGCAACTGCTGGTCACAAGATGAACACCACCGGCATCAACATGGCACGACTGCCTGATGTAGATGTGAAGTTGGACGATGTAAAAGGCATTGAGGAAGCTAAAGCTGAAGCTGCTGAGGTGGTGGCTTTACTCAAAAACATGGAATTAGTTCAAGAAGCTGGACTCAAAACTCCCAAAGGCGTTCTTCTTGTCGGGCCTGCCGGCACCGGCAAAACCATGCTTGCCAAGGCGATTGCCAATGAAGCTGGAGTGCCATTCTACGCATTGAGCGGCAGTGACTTTGCACAGGTCTGGGTTGGTCTGGGAGCGGCCCGCGTTCGCGCTGTTTACGAACAGGCTCGGCGCAGCGGTAAACCGGCAATTGTATTCATAGATGAAATTGACGGTCTTGCCGCCCATCGAGGAAGAGACTATGGCGGAGGCGGAAAACAAGAGCAAAACCAAACCCTCAACCAGTTCCTCGTCGAACTGGACGGATTCGGAAAACATAAAGTGCTCACAATCGGTGCTACCAACAATGCATCACTTTTAGATCCAGCACTTCTGCGTCCAGGCCGCTTCGATCGCCAGATCAACATCAGCATGCCGAATCTCGAAGGCAGGGAGGCGATGTTCAGGCATTACCTCGAAAAGCTGAAGTTGGAAAGCAAATTCGATATTCGCGAAATAGCCCGCATGACAGTGTGGAACTCCGGCGCCGATATTGCCAATATTGTCAACGAAGCCGGTCTCATTGCCGTTCGTGAAGGGCGCCGGGAAATCACTGCCGTCGATATGATCCAGTCGATTCAAAGACAGAGCTTCGGCATGTCTTACAGCCGTCACGTGTTGATGGATGAGCTGACAGTCACGGCTCACCACGAAGCCGGTCATGCGCTTGTCGCCTATTTCCGCAACAAGCGAGACAGGATTCAGGTAGTGACTGTCGTACCGAGCGGCTACGCATTGGGATACGTCTGGTCTGTCGGCAAAGAAGATCGCTACAAGCACTCGAAATCCGATTTGATGGTAAACATCGAAATCTCGATTGGCAGCTGGGTTGCAGAACGCATGTTCTTCAAAGAGAACGCCTCCGGTGTAAGCGCCGACTTGAAAAATGTCGCCAGGATTGCTCGGTCGATGGTGCGTGAATACGGCATGGACGATGAGTTCGTATTCAACACGAATACGGCCTTTGGTGACGGCAATACAGATCAGGCCTCCGAAGACACCGAGCAAAAGCTGGAAGCAGCCACCATGAAGATCATCAACGAGTGCAAGGAAAACGTTGAAAAACTGCTCACAAAGCACCGCGACAAGCTTCAAAAGATGGCTCATGCTCTCATCGAAAAGGAAACCCTTTATTACAGAGACATAGTTGCCATACTGGAGCCGGAGCGCACTGACGAAGACATATCTCGTGAGTTGCAGTTGCTGGAAGAAAGAAAACTGGTCGGAAAACCACGCGATGCAAGCCTTACGATTCTAAAAGGGCTGCAAGGATTGGGCGGTTTGGGCGCCTTAGGCGGCTCAAACAACGAAAGTCCGAGCACAGACCAAACCGGCATCAGTCCCATGACTGATGAGGGACCAGTGGACTAGTTCGCTACAAGACTGCATGACCGTCTTTGATTTTGCTTTCCGATTATCTCTTCGGATACTTCGTGTCGAACCACTCGATCAGCCTGGAGTTGCCTGACGCGGCAATTTTACCGCGCGCGGCTTCCAGATTGTCCGTGGTGATGAGCGGTGTGCCGGCTCGCACCGACTTCCACTCGACGCCCAATTCTTTGTGCAAGACTTTGCTGAGTGCCTGCCGTGCGGAGGCATCGAGACCTGATCCTTCAAGCATATTTTTCGCTACCGCATCAGGTCCCTGTCTGGGGACGACTTTGCTGGAGCTGTTATCGAGCGGACCTGCCGTTGCAGTCGATGCTGGCACTGCCGACATGTCGGCTGGATAGCGGCTGACGAACCAATCACGCAATCTGGTGTTGCCTGTATCTTGAATTGCCTGAATCACTTTGTCGCGATTTTCAGGTCTGACTTGATTGACAGCACGAGAGTCGTGATTGCCTGCTTTTACACCGAGAGCTGCAGTCAGATCGGTGATTGCCTTGCTGACGCCGCCCGGCTCATCTTTGAAGAATTGCTCCTGTCCGGATAGCATGCGTTTGGCAACGCCATTGGGCCCGTCATTTTTATTGAGCAGTTTTGTATTATCGTAACTCGAAAGCGAGGTTACGTCGGCGATCGGCTTGCCGCCTGCATCGGCGGGCAGACGAAGCTTTGCTTCTTCCATCGTCTTGTATCCAAGTCCTGCAAGCAGGCTTTCTCTAGTCATTTTGCCGTAGCTGGATGTCCACTCCATGTACCCGCTGTTGAGAGCGCCCATGACGTTGTCTTTGAGCACCGAGCCGGGCTTGTTGCCTTTGTGCCGGTCTTCGTCAAAAGCGTAATTCAAATTATCGAGGGTTTGGCCGATCTGTCTTTGCTGCTCGGGTGTAGAAGCAAATTGCTTGCGGAAATCAGCACCGCTTTGACCCGATTGATTCCATCTTTCCTGGAATGTCTTGATGTTATCTTTGCTGATCTCACCACCACTGGCGATGGCATCGAAGAGCTTGGGATTGGAGGCCAGGGCTCCAAATTGTCTGCGGTTGTCGGCTCGAACCGAATCAGTAGCCAACTCCTTGCGAAGCTGCGCTTCGGTCACGGAAGCCTCTCGGAATCTGAATTTCTGTGACTCACTCTGCCAGATATAGGGATTGGCACCATTTTCCGCCTTGAGTGCGCGGTATTTATTGTGCATCTCCCTGTACAACTCCTGGTAGACGGGATTGGTTTCTTTGGAAGCGGCAGAGGTCAATTTGTCAGCATTTACTACGCGCTCGCCTGAGAGTAATGGGGCTTTCCATGCATTCTTTTCCATGAAGCTTCCGCCATTTTGCGCGCCGAATGCAATTGCCATGTCCGGCAAAATGTTGGGCATCTTATTAGAATCACCCTGCAAGTTTTTGAGCAATGCCGAATTGTAAGCCTGGCGATCGCGCTCAGGAACGGATTCTACTTCGGATCTCAGTCGGGTGACGGCGGCATCAGATCCTTCCTTCTCCAGTGTCGTTCTAATTGCCGCCGCGTCGGCGGCTGCTTCCTTCACTGGTCCTTTGGTGGAATCGTATGGTTGAGCTGATTCGGCCATGATCAATTCTCCTGGATGAAAACAATCGGGCGCGTCCGGTTGCCTGCGCTTCATATGAATGAAGAATTGCTGGCAGGCTGGCTTCTGGTAGGCGACCCTGTTAGGGGCGTGGGATCTGAGTTTGAGGGGAAATGGGCTTTCGTTGCCCTCTGGATATTTTTGATTATTTCAAATCAACGTGACGGCATCGTTACCGCGCCAGCGGGAAGTACGCTGGCGCGCGAAAAGGGAGGCTTCCGCCTCCCTTCGAGATTGCTTTGTGATTAGTGATTACGCTTTCTTCGGATAGCGTTTCGCGAACCACTGCTTCAGTTGCTCGTTGTTACCTGCTTCGATATTCTTGCGAATCGCTTCGATCGATTTCTCAGTCAGAGCACCTTGTCTGTCGTCATACTCTCCAACCTTTATAGCCTGGCGAAGTGCGGTTTTTGCAGCAGCATCAAGAGGTTCGCCGGCACTCATTCGTTCGGCAATCTTAATTGGTCCATCACCTTTGCCGATGCGGCCTTTTTCCATATTGGTGTCAGGCTTCACTGCCGACATGTCCACAGGAGCTA
>JADZFV010000208.1 GCA_020854255.1 Candidatus Melainabacteria bacterium
GCCTGGTGCAATTTGTCGACGAGGAACATGAAGTCGTCAGGAGTTCCGAATCTGCTCGTGGTGGCATAGTATCCGGTGATTTGATAACCCCACGACATGTCGAGCGGGTGCTCGGCAACAGGGAGAAACTCGACATGCGTGAAGCCTGTCTGTTTAAGGTAGGAGACGAGCTTATCGGACAGTTCTCTGTAGGTAAGCCAGCGGTTTTCTTCCTCCGGCACCAGCATCCACGAGCCGAGATGAACCTCATAAATGGAAATGGGCGCATCCAGTCCATTTCGTTTCTTGCGTTCTTTGACCCAGTTGTCGTCTTGCCACTCGTATTTGTCGAGGTTGTAAACAATAGAGGCGGTCTTCGGTCTGACTTCACTGAAGAAGCCGAACGGATCGATCTTTTCGGCGCTGCCGCCGGCAGCCGACGCGATGTGATATTTGTACAGAGTGCCTTCTGGCAAATCGGAAATGAAGAGAGTCCAGACGCCGGACATGCTCATCTGACTCATTTTGTTGACGGACGGATCCCACTTGTTAAAATCGCCGATTACCGAAACTGCATTTGCATTCGGCGCCCAGACGGCAAAGTGTGTGCCTGCCTTTCCATTGACGGTGGCTTTGTGTGCCCCCATCTTTTCATAGATTTTGTAGTTGGTGCCCTCGCCGAATAGATGCAAATCGTAGTCGGTGATGATTGGCGCTGAATCTTTTAACTCTTTTGTAGACACTCTTTCATTCTCGCTGAAATTACGATGCGGCTTATTTTCGCATGTAAGCCGCGCCGATAGCGGAGTACGCGAGTTTTGCCGTAATAACAAGTCACGTCAAGCTGTTGCTGTAGCCAGAACTGATGACATCGGTATGGCAATGGCGCCTTCGTGCTTGTATTCAAAGGCTGAGGCGGCGACAGCTGTCTTAATTGCTTCCAGCTTTCCCGCCTCCTGGGCTCGCAAAAGCCCCCCGGTTCTGGGTGTGCCGGTGAAAAATGCGGAGAAAAGGTCCTCTTCCCTTTGCAAGACCCAGGTCATGGCTATTTCTTTAATCTCCACCGACTTAAATCCAGCATCTGTAAGCGATTTTCGCATTTCTGCCTGATCTGAAAAACGGAAGAATGGTGGCCCGACCGGGATTGGCACCGTCGAGTCGCCGTGAGCCTTGACCGAGTCCAAAACTCGCTGAAATGCAACAGCCTTGTCCGGCGTAGACCAGACCGTCAGGGCAAATTTGCCGCCCGGTTTTGTCACTCTAAAGGACTCTGCCAGAGCCTTCTCCGGGTGTTCAAGATGCAAGAGTCCGAAATTCATTGTCAGGTAATCGAAGCTCTGGTCTGCAAAGGCAAGCTCCTCGGCGTCTCCTTCTTGAAATTCGATACCTGCATACAGCTTCTTGGCTCTTTCGACCATTTCGCCAGAGAAGTCAACAGCCGTGACTTGAAAGCCTCTCCGCCGGGCAGCTTCGGCAACATAGCCCGGTCCGGTCGCAATATCCAGGAGGGCGGCGCCCGGATGGTTGCCCAGTGTGTCAAGAATGGGCTCAATCGTCTGGCGTGTCAGCGACCCAAAATGGTCGTGATAACCATCGGCCACAGCCTCCCAGCCCTGGTGCTCGAATTCTTTGAATGTCTGATTCATATTGCTGAAAACCTAATCCTGCTTATGCTTTCACGGAAATTTCAAAAGTCCGGCCGATACTGTAATGGTGAGACGTCTTTTCGCATTTAAGGATCTTCCTTTTAAAAGAGCGACGTCAACAGCATCATTCGGGAACCGAACGAGCCAAGTCGTGGTCTTTAGACTTGATTAGTATAAGGAATCCAGGCAGAGTGGAGATTAGGTCAAATGAAGAAACAAATTTTGTTTGTCGGCATTTATACACTGTTCTTGATCGCAATGTTGCACCAATTCTTGCCGCTCTAAATAGGATGGTAAGATACTGACCTTTCTTCTAGGATGGTCAGATGCATCAGGTTTTCTGTTCGCCCGCCAGATATGTTCAGGGTCGAGACGCCACACTGAATCTCGGTCTTGAGATGGTTAAGCTCGGTATTGGCGGCAAATCGCTAATATTGGCGAGTCCTTCAGCAATTAAGTTTTTGACTGCCGGCTGGCAGGAAAGCTTCTCAAAAGCTGAGATTGATTATTCAGTTGAGCCTTTCTCCGGCGAATGCTCGAGAAATGAAATTGCCCGCGTTGTCAAAATTGCAGTCGACATCAAAGCTGAAGTGATTATTGGCGCCGGAGGCGGCAAGGTTTTAGACGCAGCTCGAGCAGTGGCATGCGAGTTGCAGTTGCCCGTGGTCAATTGCCCGACCGCCGCATCGAGCGACGCTCCTTGCAGCGCACTGTCTGTCGTCTACAGCGAAAAGGGCGAATTTGAAACTTACCTTTTCTACAAGCGTAATCCGGATCTCGTGCTTGTCGACACGGCCGTTGTGGCAAAAGCGCCGCCAAGACTTCTCAGCTCAGGTATGGGAGATGCGCTTGCTACATGGTTTGAAGCAAAAACAGTTATTGACGCACGCAAAGCCAACCAGGTTGGTGGTGCCACCACCATCAGTGCTCAGGCCCTGGCAAAACTTTGCTATGAAACTTTGATCGCGGATGGCCGGGCCGCCCTTACTGCTGCAGAGCATGGAACAGTAACAGCGGCGCTCGAACGCATCGTCGAGGCAAACACGCTGCTTTCCGGACTCGGTTTTGAGTCTGGCGGTCTGGCAATAGCTCACTCCGTGCACAACGGACTCACCGCCGTGCCCGAAACGCATTCATTCATGCATGGTGAAAAAGTAGCATTTGGATTGATCGTACAACTAATTGCTGAGGGAAAACCTCAATCAGTTATCGATGAAGTTCTCGATTTTTCCCACAGCGTCAATTTGCCCATTTCTCTGCCAGAAGTCGGATTGAAACATCCGTCAGTTGATGTTGCTTTGCAGATTGCAGAGCGCGCTGTTGCCGAAGGTGAGACAGCTCACAATGAGCCTTTTGTTGTCACCGCACCGATGATCGCAGACGCCATTCTGGCAGCCGATGCAATCGGCAGAAGGCATATCAGCAAATCCAGTGAACACAAATTGGTGTCTGTCCGGTAAGGGCGACGCCATGCGTCGCCCCTGCATTTCCAGCGCATGCAATGTGCGACTATGCCTTCTCGGCTTCCAGAATTTTTCTGGCTTCCTGAAGTTTCAATTTCTGCGCTTTATCGATAGTCGGATACGCCAGGTTGAGACCGCGCATGGTTTTTCCCACCATATGCGCCACTACCAGTCTGGTGTAGGGCTTGAAGTCTGCCGGTACGACATGCCAGGGTGCCCATTCAGTGCTGGTGGCGCTCAGCGCCTCATCATAAGCCTGAATATATTGTTTCCAGTGCTCGCGTTCGCTGACATCGCCCATAGCGAATTTCCAGTTTTTCTCCGGCTTGTCGATGCGTTCCAAAAAACGTTTCATTTGTTCTTCTTTTGAGACGTGCAAGAAAATCTTGAGCACCATAATTCCGTTTTCTACAAGATACTTTTCAAAGTTGTTAATTTGTCCGAAGCGTTGCTTCCACAAAGTCTTCAGATCGGTGGTGGGAGGCAACTTCTGACGCACGATCAGTTCTGGATGAACCCTTGCGATCAGCACTTCTTCATAGTAGGAGCGGTTGAAAATGCCGATGCGTCCTTTCTCAGGCAGCGCCTTTGAGCAGCGCCATAAATAATCGTGGTCCAATTCTTCATCAGACGGGGGTTTAAAACTCGTGACGTGGCAGCCTTGTGGATTCAGTCCGGACATGACGTGCTTGATGGTGCCGTCTTTACCGGCTGCATCCATCGCCTGAATGATCACCAAAAGTCCATATATATCCTGGGCGTAGAGCTTATCTTGCAGGTCTGCTAACTCGGTTATTCCTTCCGCCAGAAGCTTGCGCGCGTTTTCTTTGGTGAGATTGCCAGGGTTATAGGAAGGATCGTAGTCTTTGCTTAGCGAGATTTTTCTGCCCGGTGGAACCAGAATTCGCTTGAGGAGTTTCTGTTCTTCAGCTTTCTTCATCGCGTCAATTCCTCAGCTCGTTTATGTGGTTTTGAAGTCTAATAAGACCAGCGCATCAATGCCGCTCCGGCGCTGAATCCTGCACCCACCGATGCCAGAAGCACAAGCGAGCCTTCCTTCAGCCGTCCGTCAGCCAGTGCTGAATCAAGAGCCAAAGGTAGTGTTCCTGCTGTGGTGTTGCCGTATTCGTCTATATTGATGACCACTTTTTCCATATCCAGTCCGATTCGCTCAGCTGAATACGTGATGATCCTGAGGTTCGCCTGGTGCGGAACAAACAGGTCCACATCTTTGCCGGTCAGACCGTTGCGCTCCAAAAGTTTTAAGCACAGGTCGGACATTTTTCTGGTGGCGAATTTAAAGACAACCTGTCCATCTTGATGAACGAAATGCATTTTCTTTTCGAGAGTATCCTGGCTGGTAGGGTTGCGGCTTCCGCCGCCTGGCAGGCAAAGAGCAGGACCACCCGAACCGTCGACTTCGTAGATGTAGTCGATCATGCCCGCCGGGGCACCATCGGCGGTGCGCTGCACGACCGCGGCGCCGCCGCCGTCACCAAATATTATGCAAGTCGTGCGATCGGTGTAGTCGATGATGGACGACATTACGTCGAGCCCGATTACCAGAACATTTTTGTGGGCGCCTGTGGTCACGAATTGGCAGGCGACCTGCAGCGCATAGAGAAAGCCCGAGCAGGCAATCGAGATGTCAAAACCCCATGCTCCGGTGGCGCCGATTTTGTCCTGCACCAGACAGGCGGTAGCAGGCAGTATCATATCCGGTGTGATTGTCGCTACGATAATCAGCTCGATATCTGTGGGCTTCAGACCGGCCTTTTCAATCGCTTGGATGGCCGCTTCTGCAGCCAGATCCGAGGTGGCCACGCCTTTATCGGCGAGGTGGCGCTGTTTGATACCCGTCCTTTCGGTTATCCACTGGTCGGATGTGTCGACCATTTTTTCCAGATCGTTGTTAGTCAGCAAGCCCGGCGGCACAGCCGTACCTATAGAAACAATTTTTGCAGCGTATGGACTCTTTAAAGCAGGGGCCATCTGTTACCTCTGAAGGCTCGTTCGGACTCTTTGAAAGGGTTGCCCGGCGCGGCA
>JADZFV010000209.1 GCA_020854255.1 Candidatus Melainabacteria bacterium
CCGGCGTTGACATTGGGGCGCGCAGTTCAATAAAATGGGCCTTCGACGCTAAGATTGGGGTGTCGCCAAGCGGTAAGGCAGCTGGTTTTGGTCCAGCCATTCCGAGGTTCGAATCCTTGCACCCCAGCTCTTACTCTTCCGCATCGCGGGGAGTCTAACGTCCAATTCAGGCTTAGGTATTTATAAGGATTTTTCTCGTCATGGACAAGATTAAGTTAGCGGTCACCCCTCGCGAAGAGAAGACTCCAAGACTGTTGAGAAGGGAAGCAAAAATCCCGGCCACTCTTTATGGTCCCGGACAACCATCGGAGAGCGTTCAGATCGACGCCAAAGAGTTTTCACGCTTGCCCAAGCATGCCTACTCGCACATGATCGAACTGGACATGGGCAAAGGCAAACCGGTCAACGCCATCATTCGCGAAGTGCAGCGCAAAGCAACTACTCATGAAGTGCTCAACGTAGAGCTCTATCGCGTCGCCCTCGACCGCAAGTTGACAGTGACAGTGCCTCTGAAGTTTATCGGCGTTTCTACCGCAGTCACCGTCGAAGGCGGACAATTGATCGAAGTCTTCCAGGATGCCGAAATCGAATGCTTGCCGGGTGACATTCCCGACTACATCGAGTGCGACCTCTCGCAAATCACCGAAATCGATCAAGGACTCCACTTCGGCGAACTGACAATCTCTGACAAGATCAAAATCCTCAACCCTGAGGATGAAGTCGTCGCCCGCGTTGTCGCCAAGAAAGCAATTGTTGAAGAAGCACCGGCAGCAGTAGCAGAAGGTGCAGCAGCTGCTCCGGAGCCTGCAGTCACCGCTTCGTAATTCGACGAATCGAATTCAAAAACGCACTGCTTCGGCGGTGCGTTTTGCTATACAGATTGATTGCGGCGCATGCAGCGCGCCACTCAAAATTACTTGACGCGCGACAGGCAATCTGCGCCGACTCAGTCGTCCTGCACGGCAGTTGCTCTTCGCTCGCCGGGATCGGCTGTTTGAGCTTCATTAAGCTGCTCCCGCTCCCTCTGAGTCTGGTCCTTCTGGTCCCTCTGATTTTTCTGACGATCCTGTTTGTCCTGTGCTTCCAGTCTCGCTTGCTCGGCGACTCTTTTTTTTTCCGTGTCGCTCTTGCCGGTCTTCTCATCGGCAACGGGAAGACGGACTGTGAATGTGGATCCCTTGTTCAATTCGCTCTCGAGATCGATGCTGCCACCGTGCGCTTTGATAATGGTGAGCGCGATGGCCAGACCAAGACCGGTGCCACCACCGTAAATGCGGCTCTTTACTCGCGAACGCTCCACTCTATAAAAGCGATCGAAAATTCTTTGCTGGTCCGCGGGCGCGATACCAATTCCGGTATCAATGACGCGAATAATTGCCTGCTGATTGCTCATTCTCAAAGTGACGGTAACCTTACCGCCGGCTTGAGTAGCCTTGATTGCGTTGTTGGTCAAATTAAGAAAAACTTGTTTGAGGCGGTCACTGTCGGCAAGGACAAAAATTGGCTGGCTGGGCATGATGAACTGTATTTCGATCTGCTCGGGTGCGATCACGGTAACGGTGTCTTCCACCGACGCAAGCACATCTCGAGCATCAATCACATCTTGTTGATTGATAATTGCCTGTCCGGCATCTGCACGTGCCAATTGCAGCAAGTCGGAAACAAGCCGAATCAAACGTCCGGATTCATCCGAAATCGTTTGCAGCGCCTCTGCCAGGAGATGCCCATCAATACTCTGTCCGCGGCGCAAAAGCAGTTTTGTGTATCCCTGAATCGAAGTCAGTGGTGTGCGCAATTCATGGCTGGCATCGGCCACGAATTGGCATTGAATATTGAGCGATTCTTCCAAACGATTGAGCAATTTGTTGAATGATTTTCGCAGCTCAGCAGTCTCGAACAGCTCATTTGGCTCGACTTCCAGTCGCTGTCTGATGTCCATGTTGGCCAGTTTCGTGGTGGCTTGCAGCAATTGGCGCAGCGGAATGAGAATGATGCCGGAGAGAAACCAATTGATGGCGACAAGAACTGGAATCAGGGGCAGGTACCAGAGAATGTCGCTTAATCTGGCTCCGCTCGCGCCCACTACAATCAGATGACAAATAATCACCGGCACCACACTGGACAAAGACATGACGAGCGTCATTCGCGCCCGCATTGATTTTGTCCATTCGGCCTTAAGCATTCCAGAATTCCCTCAGAGGGGCAATTTTACCGCGCTGGTTGTCAAAAATGGCTGGATTAGCGGCGCGGGCCGCCTATCAACGTTTTAATATGCCCAAAAATTGCTCATGCACAAGACCGTTGGAGACCAGACAGCTACCTGTATAGACTGATTTGCCGCCTTCAAGATCGCTATACTGTCCGCCGGCCTCCTCAACGATAATCTTCATCGCCGCCAGGTCCCACACTTTTACACCTACTTCCAAATGCGCTTCAGCTTTTCCTTCAAAGACATGAGCAAAGCCGAGATAGTCGCCCAGCCCTCGCTGTCGGACTGTTTTCGATACCAGTTCGGTAAATGCATCCCAGAGCCCGAGCGCCTGCACGCGGCTTAATGCACCAAAGTTGAATTGCGAGTTTTTCATCTCGGAAATGTCCGAAACATTGATTCTTTTGCCGTTTCTAAATGCCCCACAGCCCTTTTCCGCCCAAAAAATCTCTTGCCAGGCCGGATTGCAGACAACGCCCAGAGTAATTTCCCCGTCCTTTTCAAGGGCAAGCAAGGTTGAGAAGATTGGAATGGCGCGCGCGTAGTTGTAGGTTCCGTCAATCGGGTCGATAATCCAGCGGCGACCTTTCGGCAGAGGTGCTTCGTCGCCACCTTCCTCCTCACCAAGAATTGCATCTTCAGGGAATTTCGCCGCTATCGATTCGCGAATCAGGCGCTCGCACTTCTTGTCAGCAAGGGTAACCGGGCTGCCGTCAGATTTTTCTTCGACGGCAATACTGCGGTCGAAATGCTCCATTGCCAGAGCGCCGGCGCGTTGGCACACGTCAAGGGCAAAAACAATTTCCTTTGAGACATTGGCTTTCGGCAGGCAAAATTTGAAGCCACTTGTATCGGGCACGCTATCGCCTTCCCGGTGCCTATCTGTCACCATTTCTACACCTCGGCGCTTGACAAATCCGTATAGCTAAGCTGAAACTCCCGGCAGTCATGCTGACGGGAGTTTCTGTAGATCAGATCTAAGCGAGTAGAGAGAATCCGTTCGTTCTTAGAACAAGTATTGGTAGATACCACGTGCACCGCGGTACACGCCGACTCCAATATCACGTACGTCGATCGCTGTTCCCTTTACCACGCGCTCCCAGAGGAAGCCCTTTTGTCGCTCAGCATAAGCAAGTCTCATGTCTTGCTCGATATTCTTCTCTTCAACAGCGCGCATTCTAGCTTCAAGGCTATCTACGCGAGCCTTGAGGTGGTTGAGTTCACCACGGAACTCTTCCAACAAGGCAGCAAATTTTTCCAAATCCGCTTTGTCAGCTTTGAGTGCAAGCCTTTCGGTTATGCACTGTTCGTATTTATATAGCGCCGCAGCCAATTCAAAACGTGTGGTGGATTTTTGTCCACGATAAGTTCTGTCGGGATAACCAACGAGGATGTGGCAAGGGCTGTTTACGAGCTCCTTGAGGGCATTGTATGCCCATTCATTACCAACAACATCTGTCAGTTCGCTGACATTACTAGCACCCTGCGCATAAGCAGCAGACGTATTGACTAAGGTGCTCGCACTTACGGCAACTAATGCGGTAAGTAAGGTTGCAAACCCCTTCTTCATAGTAGTAATCACTC
>JADZFV010000210.1 GCA_020854255.1 Candidatus Melainabacteria bacterium
CGCTTGTAAAAATTCGGCATGTTGGCGAGCTGGCTCTCTTCAAACGTATGGACGGCAATGAGCGGCAGCAGCCCCACCAACGATCTGATCTTCAAGCTGACACAGTGATCGTCGACATGAATTTGATCGTAGTAGAAGCCATCCTCCTCGTCCCATAGACCATGACCGCCCAGGCAATTCATGGCATCTGTTATCGACACGAAGTGCTCGAAATACTTCGAAGCCATGTCTTCGTAAACAGGATTTTCCTGTGCCAACTCCATCGCCATGCGGAACATATTGAGACAGAAGAAAGCCATCCAGGCTGTGCCGTCTGCTTGTTCGAGATGCCCACCGGTAGGCAGCTTTTGCGAGCGATCGAAGGCACCAATGTTATCCAGCCCGAGAAAACCGCCCGAAAATAAATTGTTTCCCTCGGTGTCTTTTCTGTTTACCCACCAGGTGAAATTGAGAGTCAGTTTTTGAAAAACGCTTTCGAGAAAAGCGCGGTCAGGCGTTCCCGTGTAGCGCTCAGATTTGTAGATACACCAGGCAGCCCAAGCATGCACCGGCGGATTGACGTCGCTGAAGTTGAACTCGTAAGCCGGAATTTGTCCATTAGGGTGCATATACCACTCGCGCAGCATGAGGATCATTTGATCCTTTGCAAAATATGCATCCATATCGGAAAACGGGATCATATGAAATGCCAGATCCCAGGCGGCAAACCACGGATACTCCCATTTATCCGGCATGGAAATTATGTCGCGATTGTAGATGTGTTTCCAATCTTTATTGCGCCCGTGCTTGCGCTCATCCGGCGGCGCAGGCTGGTCTTTGTCACCATCCAACCAATCGGGAATAACATAGTGGTAGAACTGTTTCGTCCACAAAAGCCCGGCATAAGCCTGACGCGCCACCAATTTTTCTTCCGTCGTCAAAGTCGGATGAATTACGCCGTCTTTGTAGAACAGGTCATCCGCTTCCGCCATGCGCGTTACGAACAGCTTGTCGAATTCTTTGTCGAACGCAACCTCAGGTCTTTCCTTTTCGGAAGAAAGGCGCATTCTGATGACGGTCGAGCCTTTTGCTTCGATTTCGCGAATGTAATGCGCGGCAAATTTGGTGCCGGTGCGCTCCGGATTTACAGCTTCTCTCTTGCCCTTAATTACGTAGTCGTGAAATGCATCCTTCACATAAGGAGATGCATTCGGCTGTTTGAAAAGCAAGGCATTATTGGTTTCATTCTCAGTGAAAAGCGGCTCGGGTACGGAATCTTGCGGCAGTTCGTAAGCGAAGTAAAACTGGCCGAGAGTTTCGTGCCAACATGACACCACACCGTCATTTTCGAAATGCAAATTCGGTTTTTTCGAAACTCTGTCGTATGCAGATCCGAAACTCCAGTTATTGCGGAACCAGAGGGTCGGCAAGAAGTGCAAACTCTTTTTCTCGTTGCTTCGATTCTCAATCGTCACTTTGATCAAGATATCGTCCGGCGTATTTTTCGCGTATTCAACGAAAACATCGAAGTATTCGTTATTATCAAAAACACCAGTGTCATATAGCTCGAACTCAGGCAGCGCTTTGCTGCGCTTGCGATTTTCCGACACCAGGCGAACATAGGGAAAAGCACTCTGCGGGTACTTGTACAGCGCCTTCATGTACGAATGCGTGATGGTCGAGTCGATGTAATAGTAATTTTCTTTTACGTCTTCGCCATGATTGCCTTCCGGTCCGGTCAAGCCGAAAAGTCTTTCTTTCAAAATCGAATCTTCGCCGTTCCACAAACAAAGCGAAAAGCAAAGCCGGCACTCACGATCGCAAATGCCCAACAATCCGTCTTCGCCCCAGCGGTAAGCTCGGCTGCGCGACTGCTCGTGACTCAAATAGTCCCAGCAACTACCGCCGGCCGAATAGTCTTCTCGCACCGTTCCCCACTGCCTGTTGGACAAATAGGGACCCCAGCGCTTCCAATTGCGCTGTCTGAGCCGATCTTCTTCCAGGCGACGGGTTTCCTGGCTGTCGTATACCTGTAACATGCTGCCGGGTTTCCTCAATTAATCGCACATCAATCTGACGATGTACTTCAAAAAGTGTATACAGAGATGCTCGCTGTTTGTCAGGAAGCGTCCAACACTTGGCTCGCCGCCCAACAATCCGAGCTGAACTGAATTAGTCAATACGTCATCTTCCTCACCAACTTCCGCATTGAATGCTATGAGTTCTTCCGCCCACTTCTTATCGACGCCGGGCGCAAAATATTGCTCTGAAAAACCTTTAGCGCGGTTCGGACCATCGGGCATCCAGAAATCCACCGATAGATTCGGGAAGCCCGGATTTATATTAATTGTGAGATTCGGATAGAGCAGAAAGTACTGTGCTTGCTTTACCGACCCTTTGGCATCGTAAATCTTCACCTTCGTGTCACCCTCAAGCGCAGATTGGCGCACATAACCAATCTGAGAGGAAAACCACTCATGCTCGGTCAGCTTGTAACTGTCCTGATCGACATCGATGGCTGCCGAAAATCCTGGGTGCGCCACCGGGCAGTGGTAGCACTCGAGATAATTCTCGAGCATCGTTTTCCAATTGGCGCGCGCCTCCCACTGCTCACGGCTCCACAACTCGAGCGAATCAAGCTCGATTCCGCTCTCGGCAATGATGTCCAGAACCGGCCCGAAAAACGTTGCCAGCGGCTTGCAGCCCGCATCCGCATTGGCGAACACCCAGGGACCCAGAGTCTCCACTTTAATAGGCAACAACGGATAGTCGGCTGTCGAAAAGTTTTCCTCGCGATCGGAGCGCGGCGCCGCCTTCAACTCGCCGCACATGTCATAGGTCCAGGCGTGATAGCGGCATTGCATTAATTTCGCGTTTCCACAACCTTTCATCACTTCATGGCGACGGTGCCGGCACACATTGATGAATCCTTCCAGACCCTTCTCGTTGCGGACGATAACGACCGGAATACCGCCCACAGAGCCGGTTATATAGTCGCCTGCATGCTTGAGCTTTTGCGTCGGTCCCACATATTGCCAAGTCTTGCGGAAGATCTTATGTATCTCCTCCTCAGTCATTTGCGAGTCCGTGTACCAGCTCGACGGCAGCGACTCTCCGCGGTCCAGTGCCGCCAGCAATTCACCTGATTTATTGACGACCTGTTGCATTAATTACTCCCGACCTCGAATGGGTCTCAGTAAATGAGAGCGGCTGGAAAATGGGGAAATGATAACAAAAACAGGCATGGTTTTGGGTTAAAACGGTTGCCCTGTTTGACTTAGCAGCGGGAGTACTTCAACTAATCAGCCGCCAGGATTAACTTGCGATGAAAACTGGAAAGTATTGTGCAGGCGCCGGGATCAGCAATGCTGCGTGATAAGATCTCCCAACTCAATGGCGCCCCGTCTGAACTGTTGAAAACTTCAGAGGTTATTTTGATGCATTACCGCTTAAACCGCCTGTTCCATCCTGATTCCAAGCGCACACTCATTGTCGCTATCGACCATGCCTTGTTCAATAACGCCGCATTCTTAGACGGCATCGAAAATATGGACAAGGTTGTAAAAACATTGGCCGAAGCAAATCCGGATGCGATGCTCTTGTCACCAGGCGAAGCTCCGCACCTTCAGAAATTACCCGGGCGCACCAAGCCGGCTTTGATGCTGCGCGCCGACACCGCGAATTTTTACAATGATGTTTTGCCGTCATCGCGCCTGTTTTGCGAAGCTTACGAAGATGCGGTCGAGCTGGCAGTGCGCCTTGACGCAGCCTGCATTCTTCTCAATCTGCTGCAAGTAGATGAGTTCCCAGAGATGCTGGAACAGTGCGTGCGCAATATTCTGCGCTTGAAAAACATCTGCGATCGTTACGGCATGCCGATGGGCATCGAGCCGCTTTCATTCCGCCGCAACAACAAAGGCGACATGGAAGGCGATCTCACGCCGGCACGCGTTGTCACTCTGGCCCGCATGGCCGCTGAGTTGGGCGCGGATTTGATCAAGACAGATCCTACCGATCCCGAAGAAGTATTCGACAAAGTAATCGAGGCAGCTTCCGGCATTCCAGTATGCGTGCGCGGCGGCGGTCGCGCTTCCAATCAAGCAATTCTCGAGCACACGGAAAAACTAGTCGCAGAAGGCGTTGCCGGTTTGATCTACGGACGAAACATCATTCAGCATGAAGATCCAATTGGCATGACCAAAGCTCTGCAAGCTGTTCTGCACCATGGCGAATCTTCCAAGAGCGCGCTCAAACACATCCGCGAAGGCGTCGCGGCAAAACGCTAAGGAGGAAAGAATGAAGCAAAGCGAAATCAATCTGCTCCTCAATGAAGCAGCGGAGTGCTTGAAAAAACACAATTGGAAACTTCCTCCCGAGCCGGAATGGTGCGCAACCGACTTCGGGCTGGGCGACTACGAAAAAGCAGGATTGGTCGAAGTGCTCTTGTGCAACGAGCCGGAGTACTGCGAAAAAATCATGTATGCGCGCGAAAACATGGTGACACCATGCCACACGCATTACGAAAAGAAAGAAGACATCATCGTCCGCCACGGCAGAGTGAAATTCACTCTCTGGAACAAAAATCCGGAAGAAAACAAAGCGGAAGGAACGGTTGAAATCAAAATCAACCGCAAGATGGAATCGAAAAAATCAGGCGAACCGTTCGAATTGAAAGAAGGCGAGCGCGTCACCCTGACTGCAGGAGTCTGGCATGAATTCGCACCGGTAGGCGGTCCTGCGTTGATCGGCGAAGTCAGCACGTATTGCAATGAAGAAATCGACAATGTCTTCGCAGACAAAAAAGTCGACATCTTCCAGGCTCCGGAAGCGGACGAAAAAATAGCATCGCCCTGCTGCTAAATTCTGAGGGCGGCGCCATGCGCCGCCCTCTTCTTTCATTTCAAAAGGACCAAACATGCGCACTCCTCATGCATTGATTTTCGATATGGACGGATTGCTTCTCGACACTGAGATGCACTACAAACGTTCATGGACTGAAACCGCCAGAGAAATGGGTTTCGACCTCACCGACGTTCTTTACCTGAAGCTTATCGGAATCACGGTCGCCGACGCGGAAGACGTGCTGGCAAAAGAGTTCGGGACGGGATTTCCCAAAGACAAATTCCACACGCGCGCCGCATTTCTCTATGAGGAACTGCACAAGAAAGAAGGCATTCCGATGAAACCCGGCGTGCGCGAATTGCTGCAATGGGCAAAGGATAACAATATTCCATGCGCGGTTGGAACATCGACTGTGACGGCAGAAGCAATCGAAAGATTGAAACACCACGAGATTTTTGAATACTTCCAGGTCGTGATTGGCGGCGACATGGTCGAACGCGGGAAACCCAACCCGGATATTTTTCTCAAAGCGCAAGGCGAACTAAAACTTAGCGCAGACAATTGTCTGATCCTCGAAGATGCTCACAGCGGGCTGATGGCCGCACGCTCCGGTGGAATGCGCTCCTGCCTGGTTCCTGATCTTCTTCCGGCGTCGGATGAGTCGCGCAATATCGCGGAAGGTGTTTTCAATTCACTGCACGAAGTCAAAGAGTGGCTCGCCAAAGGTTGTCCCGTAGCCGAAAAAGCTTGTTCGTGAACTTGACGATTTGCTATTTCGAAACGCAGGATCTTGAACGATGATCCGCGCGAAGCTGCTTACCTACTTGTGCTACGGCGCAATGATGAGCCTGGCAATCGGCATTAATTTGCTGCCGATTTTTCTTGTCTCGATTCAGCATTCATTTCCAGGCGCAAGCGGCAGCGGATTGACCCAGGAAGAGCTTGGGCGCATTGGGTCGGTAGCGTTTGTCGGGCTGGTGTTCGCCATTCTTGCCACCGGTCCTTTAGCCGACCGCATGGGAGCAAAAGCTTTTGCTTTGGCGGGAAACATTTTGCTTGCCATTGGTTTGGCAATCACATCGTGGTCACCGAACTATTCAGTTTTGTTGGTGGCAAACTTCATTCTCGGTTTCGGCGCCGGGGTGCTGGACATGGTTTTGAGCCCTGTCGTTTCCGCCATTAATCCGGACAATAGATCATCTTCCATGAATTGGCTGCATTCTTTCTATTGCGTCGGCGCGACAATCACCGTGCTGGCGGGAACAGCCGCATTGCAATGCGGTATCTCATGGCGCGCGGCATGCCTGTTTCTCATTCCGCTTCCGATCGTGCTTATATTTCTTTTGGGCGCGCAAAAGTTTCCCGCGCTCACTGAAGAAGGCGAGGAGCGCACACCGTTTGCAAAACTGATTACCGACTTCTGGTTCGTCGGCGCGCTGGTGGCTATTTTTCTCGGCGGTGCAACAGAGCTGGGCATGGCGCAATGGCTTCCTGCCTATGCGGAAATCGGACTTAAATACCCACAATGGGTCGGCGGCACAGCGCTGTTTCTCTTCTCCATTTGCATGGCAATCGGGCGCATGGGCATCGGCGCGCTCAGCGAGAAAGTCAATCCGGTGACGATCATGGCATGGGGTTGCGGACTCTCCGTCGTCCTCTTCCTGCTCGGCTCGTTTTTCCCAATCAAAGTCGTCGCTCTCGGCGCCTGCGTACTTGCCGGTCTGACAGGAAGCTGCTTGTGGCCGACAATGCTCGCGATAACCGCCGACAAATATCCCAACGGTGGCGCCACTATGTTTGGTGCACTGGCCGCCTTCGGAAATGCCGGCGGAATTTTCATGCCTTGGGCAGTAGGGGTTATCGCCGACCATTCATCACTGGCTTACGGGCTGGCGGTGAGCGCCTTGGCACCATTTTTCATGCTGCCGATTGTTCTCAAACTTGGAACAAAGCAAGGTCCATCAAATTAGAGCGCTGTCGGACTATTTCAATTTGCTCCATAGGAACGTATAGGCGAGCGCTTGCATGAAAGCGACTTGCTCATTATTGGACGCAGCTCCGTGTCCGCCTTCGATATTCTCGTAATACAAAACGTCATGGCCTTGCTCCTTGAGCAGAGCGGCAAACTTGCGCGCATGCCCGGGATGCACGCGATCATCACGAGTTGAAGTTGTAATCAAAATAGGTGGATACTTCCTGTCCTTGCGCAGGTTTTGATAAGGAGAATATTTTGATATATACGCCCATTGCTCGGGCTTATCAGGATCACCATATTCATCCATCCAACTCGCACCGGCGAGCAAGTGATTGA
>JADZFV010000211.1 GCA_020854255.1 Candidatus Melainabacteria bacterium
AAAGGAATCAGTCGAATGAAAAGGAAATACGGCGAACTTTTTTGCATCGCTCTATTGACTGCGCAAGCAGCCTCTCCGGCGTTAGCTCAGGCTACTATAAACGCTTCGGCAAGCGCAAAAGAATCGACCGCCAATGTTCTTGAGATTCCCCGGCAAATTCTTAAAACCGGTGTCAGTCTAAACACTCGAGGCATCGCCCCAAACAGCGTTCAACTGGCAAACACTATTGGATTGACTCCAATTATCGATCGCATTCAAGCTTTGCGAGCGCGTGTTGACACCACGGCTAAAGCTCCCTCGATGGAGTCGTTGAGCGCCAGGCAAGATCTCTGGGATGAGACTCAGAAAGCCGCACTGCTGGTTCAAAAAACTGATCTTGAGATAGACTTTGCCATTGCTGCAATTGAGGCAGAGCATCAGGTTTATCAAGAAATTCTGGCAACATTCACTAGCGATCGCGATAAAGCAATAGCAAGAACCAACGCCATTAGTTTTATCACCAATGGCGCACTCTGGGCGGTAAACGGATCTCTAGCAATCCCAGGATACAAGAACGCCATCTTTGCTATTCCTTCCGGCATTGTCGCCATCCCGGCTGGAGTTGTTCCGTCAATTGCTTCCATGTGGACTTTGAAGCAAATCAATGGAAAGAAGAAAAAGTCCGAAGTAGAGCCTAACATGCTGGCCAAACTCTTTGGATATCCCACTAATCCTGATATTGAATATCCAGGCTCTGTCTGGGCGTTTTTAAATCAAGTGCCTGCAGCTGATCCGCAAAGCAAAAAAAGGCTTGACCAACTAGTTGATCGATGGATTGCGGACTCCAACATGCCTGGCTTTACAGATAGAAAGTCAAAAAGGCAGCTTGATGTAATTACGGGAAGTGTTGCTCAGAGAAAGGGACTGTCAATTTCTTCATTGACCTCTCGCAGCGTCATGCTGCAACAATTACATGCTGAAATCTCAAAAATGAAGCGCATGCTGTTGGAGCTGACTATGGTTATTCAGGGCGAAAAGACATTGACTGCATCCCAGCCGCTTAACGGTCCGAGAATAGGCATGGAGATGCCGGGGGTTCCATAAGCGGCTAAATGATGTACACCCGTGGAAAAGTAACCTGACTGCGGTTAGCTGGTCTCCGTTCTTTCAGAATGCGAGAAAAGAATTACTGATTTCGACATCAAGACGGGCAGTAGTATAATCGACTTTAAGGTTTTGCACTCGAGAGTGACCATGTAATCAAGCTTTGGGATGATTTTCACAGGTTCCCCAAAGTAACATTTACGGGTGATATGCCGATCGCCACTGTTGCTTTATATTAGCTGTAGGGGGGCCGGCAGCTGCCGGGACTTCATTAACTTCCAAATTTTGCGCCGCTCTCTGAGTGGTTGCTTTGCTTTGGGAGCGAAAGTCAATTAGATACATGCAAACGCATAAAGCTCTTTCATCGGCATCCGTTGGCAATGAAAAACTAAGTCTCTTTTCTAAGATGGCAGGCCTTATTCCCAGGATGGTCTGGTTAAGCGACAGCAAAGGTTCACGTTTTTTCTTCTCTCCAAAATGGCTGGGTTTCACGGGAGTGCAGCACTCATTTGCAGAGGGTGGCGGATGGTTAAATCTCGTCCATGCGCATGACAGGCATCGGGTCTCTGTTTTATTGCAGAGCGCCGTTGCTTCAAAACAATCCTTTCACATTGAGTATCGGCTTCGCAGGAGGGACGGAGCATATCGCCAAATTCTCGACTCCGGGACACCGGAATTCGCGGACGATGGTTCGCTTTGCGGATTTCTGGGCGGATGCACAGACCTCAATGAAACTGTCCATTCTGCCTTCAGAGCTACCGCAAAAGAAAGCCTCACCCCACAACCAAACATGGACACCAATTTCAACTCACCGATTGCGATTTGGAAGCTCGATTGTGATTTCAGGATCAGGAAGACAAATCCCGCTGTACATCAGCAACTTGAATCTGACGAAGACATAACCGGCAGAAAAATCTGGCAAGTCGTCCCTTCAATCAGCGAAAAGATGCTGGAAAGGGTGGTTACGGAAAAGAGCAGAATACAGGTCAATTGCTCAAATGTTCTTCTGGCTCAAAGGCGACCTGGGGGTGCGCCGAGCTGGACAATTGCTGCGTGGCCGGTAACTGACTCATTCGGAAACACCATTGCGGTTTGCGTGAGCACGGCAGAAGACAACACAGCCGTACGCAGCCAGACCATTTCAGATGTAGTGGCAGCACTTGTTCACGATCTAAAATCCCCGTTAATTGGGGCAGAAAGAACTTTTGAGGCCCTTTTCAAAGGAGCAGCCGGCGCATTAGATCAAGACCTCGAGAAGATTCTTCAGATTTTGAATCGCGGCAATCACTCAATGCTTGAGATGATTCAAAATCTGATTGAGATGCAGCGCAGCGACAATGGAGATGTTTCACTGAATCTCGAGCCTGAGGATATATACGATCTTGCCCGCTCAACACTTTCAGAATTGTCAGCGCTGGCAAGCGATCGAGCCATTGTTCTCCAGGACAATTTACCTGCCGAGCCGGAAATGATGTATGTCGAAGGAACATCACTAAAGAGAGTGTTTCATAATCTGGTCAGCAATGCCCTCAAATTTACGAATCGAGGGGGCGCAATTACGCTGACCGGCCGAAAGGCAGGCGGCAAACTGCTTGTTTCAGTGGCGGACACTGGAATTGGAATTCCGGCTGAAGATCAACCACACCTTTTCGAGAGATATTTTCAGGGGTGCCGGAGGAGGCGAGGGACTGATGGCACAGGTTTGGGGTTGTATCTGTGCAAGAACATAATTGAAAGACATGGAGGCAGTATCTCGGTTGCGAGCATTGAGGGCGAAGGAAGCACATTTACTCTGGAGCTTCCGACAGCCTGATAACAATCGCGGGCGCCTCTCCTTTTTCGGCGAAAATTTCATGGCGATACGCCAATGCCGGCGGCATGCTCTTCCTTGCGCCCTTCAGCTATACTTTTACGCTGCACATTGTCGCCGGAAACGACTTCAAAGAATCTAGAGAGACCGCCATAGGGGTGCCTGGCTGTGACAAGCCCACCGAATGCAGCGCCAATTTTACCGCCTTATTTTTCGGACTAGATCAAACAGGTTTTGCCCATAGGAACTTTCAATCCGGCTTCGTGCTGGCAATATTCTTTCAGCTCGACCGTCACCGGTTTTACATCCCAGATATCCTTACAGTATTCTCTAATCGAGCGGTCGGACGAGAATTTACCCATGCGGGCAACGTTGTAGATAGACTTGCGCGTCCACTGATCATGGTTTTTGTAGGCGGCGCCGACCTTCATCTGACATTCGACATATGAAGCGAAATCAGCAAGCACCATAAAAGGATCATCGGCAAGCAGATTGTTTATCAGCGGGCGGAAGAGATCCGGATCTCCGTGTGAGAAGTGTCCTGAGGAAAGAACATCGATAACATTCTTCAGCTGCTGGTTCTTCTCATAGTAGTGATAGGGGTTGTAGCCCTTCGTCTTTAGAGCGGCAGCTTCATCGGCATTCATGCCAAAGAGAAAGAAATTATCCTCGCCGGCTTCTTCACGAATTTCGATATTGGCACCATCGAGGGTGCCAATCGTAACCGCGCCATTGAGTGCAAACTTCATGTTGCCGGTGCCGGAAGCTTCCTTGCCTGCAAGCGAGACTTGCTCACTCAAATCGGCAGCGGGATAAACACGCTGTCCCAGGCTTACACAAAAATCAGGCAAGTAGGCAACTTTGATGATCTTGCTGATTTTCGGATCGCTGTT
>JADZFV010000212.1 GCA_020854255.1 Candidatus Melainabacteria bacterium
CGCATCTAATTGGAGAGGAAATGGAAAGCAAATTTTTTACGTACTTCCTGGATTTCATGATCCACGACTGGTTCGCATCCATTCCGATTACGGTCTGCTCGGTCTTGACAGTTGCGGTTACAGTTGAACGGTATCTTTACTACCAGAAGAACCGCCGCGATGTGACCTCATTTATCCATCAGTTGCAACGGGAGCTGGAAAGCGGCCAGTTGCAGAAAGCACAAGCTACATGCAGCCGTTTGGGCGGTGTGGTTGGCGAAGTTGCCGAAGAAGGCGTCCGTCTCATGGCGGAGCAAAAAGAAGACTTCTCCAAGGCTTTCGATATCACTGTCAGTCTTGTCACACGAAAATTGGAAAAACACCTGGCAATCCTGGGCACCATCGGCGCCACTTGTCCATTCCTTGGACTATTTGGAACAGTGGTCGGCGTTATCTTCACGCTGGACCAGTTAGGTGCTGCCGGCGGCGGAACTCCCGTCGTCGTAGTTGGTGTAGCCAAAGCGCTTATTGCCACCGGATACGGTCTGCTCGTAGCAATTCTAGCGGTTGTGTTCAACAACACTTACACCAACACCGTTAAGAGATTTAACGATGACTTCTCTCTGCTGAAGCTCCTCTTCTTGAGCTTCGTAGCAACAGAGGACGCCGGCCATCAAGCTCAAGCGCGCTAAGTCTCCTTTTGGACGTTTGACTCTAAAGGGGTGATGCACTTATGTCGATGGGCGCCGCAGGCGAGAATTTCGAAGAGATCAACGTAACACCGTTGACCGACGTGTTTCTTGTGCTGCTCGTTATCATGATCTTGATCGCTCCACTTATTGATAAGTCGGAGCTCAAGATCAAGCCTCCGGAAACTCAAAATGCCAAGAAAGACGACGAGAGCAAGGGCATCTTTATCGATGTGGACGAGACCGGACAAATTGCCATTAACGGTCGCTTCGTGCCCAGCAATGAGCCGCAAGTGATCAGAGAAAAAATCGAGGAGCAGCTGAAAAAGCTGGGCAAGAAAGACGTCGCCTGCACAGTCAATGCAGATGCTGAGTCCAAGCAAAAAGACATTGTCGCCATCATGCAGGCTGCTGCCGAAGCAGGCATCAAGCGCATGCGCGTAGCCACACAACAGGCGGGTTCGTATTAGGGACCTGCTCGCTGCGAAGGTGCGTGCGGCATGAAGACTTCAGGCGAGAAACAGATTTTTCTTTTGCTTGGATTGATTGGCCATCCTGTCTCTCACTCGCTGTCTCCGGCTATGCATCTTGCTGCGATGAAACACATCGGGCGAGACGGCGACTACCGCTTAATTGATGTTGTTGAAGAAGAGCTTGATACGAAGCTAGCTTCCATGCATCGTGACGGCTATGCCGGCTTCAATGTGACTATCCCGCATAAACGTGCCATTTTTGCAAAATGCATCGGCAAGAGCGACGACGCGATGCGTACGCGCGCAGTCAATGCAGTAAAAATCCATCCAGACGGAAAAATGATCGGTCACAACACCGATCTGCCAGCTTTCAAGCAGACGTTGCAAGACAATTTTGGCAACCGAAACAGGCTCAACGCTCTGATTCTAGGCGCCGGCGGTGCGGCCGGATCGGCAGTCGCGGCCCTTGTGGATTTGGAATTTCAGGATGTGAAATTGCTGGTCCGAAATCCTGAAAAGCACTCTCTGTCCGAATTTTTTTATGGCGACAAACTCATAGCCGGCGAAACTTTCAGTATGCACAGGAGTGAAGATTTTGTTGACGAAGAACCCGATGCGCCGCAGCTGATTATCAATTGCACTCCCCTTGGTCAATCTTCGAACGAGCTTCCTGACTGGGTTGACGTCATGTTCAAACGAGCCCGAGAGCGGGCATTTTTCTTCGATATGGTCTATTCGAGAGGCAAATTGCCAACCCCGATGATTCAAGCAGCAACACGACATGGACTCTCATGCATCGACGGAACCGAGATGCTGGTGCGTCAAGCGGCTCTTGCTTTCGAATACTGGACCAACAAAAGCGTGCCACCAGAAGTGATGCTTAACGCTTTGAAAGAAAAAACCGTTTCAGCGTAAAGCGGCAGTCTTCATTAATTTCGCCGCAACAAAATCGATCTAGGAGAAGTATCCTCCTAGCGTAGCTTTTACCTTACAGCGAAATTCTTGTGAATTTCGCTGTCCCTGTTTTCGGCAGGGTTGGGGCTTCGGGGGTTTTGATTTTCAAGAGCTGCTCAGAGGCAGCTCGAAAGTCCCGCAAAACTGGCTTTTGGGATTTACCGGAGCAGCGAAAAACATAAGAATTTCGCTGCCATCATCCGCAGAGATTCAAAGGAGCTGGTGTCATGATTTCACTTTTTTGAACGGACCCTTGAACTTTTTTCCCACAGGTGTCGTCTTACATAAATAGGAATCACACCAGAAATAGCCATTCCAAAGGAGGAGAACATGACTGCCTCTGCTTTTGTTCGCAGGTACGTATACCAACTCAAAGACGGACAAGTATTTTCAACCAGAGAAGTTCTTCATCTTGGTTCACGAACATCAATTGACCAAGCACTCAGAGATCTAGTCAAAAAAGGAATGATAGTTCGATTAGCACGCGGAGTTTATAGGCGAGGGGATGATACACTCCCGCTCCCTGCGCCACTTGAAGTTGCCACTGTAAAAGCGACCGCCTATGGAAAAGATCTTTCAATTCATGGCGATGATCTTCTTGCACAACTTAATTTGTCCACACCACAAGCAAAGTCAAAGGTGCTTATATTTTGGGTCGACGGCGGCGCCAGCTCATTTCGATATGGAGACACAAAAATAGTATTCAAGCCGGCAAGCGCTCGAAAAATACAGCTGATCAAGAAAGGTGGACCGGCTCTTTCACTCGTAGCACTTTGGCATATGGGAAAGAAAAGGGTCACACGCATGGAAGTAAGCCTGAGCGCAACATACAACAATCATGAAAGACAAAAGCTCAAGCAATCGCTTAATTCCGTCCCGCAGTGGTTGTCCAAATTCTACGTAAAAGAAACAGACGGACTACATCAATACTTGCCCGTCGAAGAATATTGGGACCAATTGCATGGCCAGTCCCAGCTCTCCTTCGATAGCCAGCACGCCTGAAAGTGCTGCAGTCATCGCAGACATGCTGCCGTCGAGAATCTGTTTTAGATCATCCGAACTGACGGAGATAACGCAATCAGCCTTGCCGTTCGGATCTGATTCATTGCTCACATCTTCAAATTCAACCTGTCCATCATTGATTCTGGTGAGCACCATAGAACCATCCTGACCGCGCACGGCGAAAAGATAGGTGGCGGTCACGTTGCGCGCGGCCTCTGGTTTGAAGCGCTTTTGCAATTCTTGAATGGTGTTAATGCCTGCCACTGAATGAAATCCTATGTGTGTATTGTGTGCTGTAAGCCAAGAAAAGGTCAAACCCTGCCTGAGAGTACTGGCAAAATTACGGCGAAAAGCCGCTTTCCGGGCTGAATTATAGCGCACGGGCAAATCTATATCCGGCTGCCTCCATTCTTTGAAATTGTTTATCGTTAAGCCGAAGCAAGAGTCTTGAGAGCGCATGCGTACTTATAATGAGTAACTCATGCGAGGTCTCGCAAATGAATGACGGTGTTTTCGGCGGCAAAAAGCGCTCTATGTCGAGCGTCAATAAGGTTTTGAACAAGGTCGTTTCGTCCCTGAACCTGGACAAACGGTTGAAAGAACATACATTGATGAGCCTCTGGCCGACCATTATTGGCGAGCCGTTTGCTGCCAAATCACGCCCTCTTTTCATCGATCATGAAGGCAATATGGTGATTGCAGTCAGTGAGGCAGCGGCCGGACAGGAATTGAGTCTGATGCGCACACAGCTCGTCAAGAGATTGCGTGTAGCAGGAAGTGGATTGGGTATTGAAATTCGCGGCATCCGCTTTGACATGAAGCATTTCCACAGGAAAGAAGAGCCAGTAACTGTGAAGGAATCAGCAGTGGAAAGAAGGCAGAGAGTCATTGATAATTCGCCTGGGCCTGACGATTTGGCGTCGGTGATACTTACCGGCGAAGAATTGGCGGACATCCAGGCTCTTAAGAAGCGATTAACCGCAGCCGATGGTGAAAATCCACAAATTCACGACCGAATTGTCTCTTTATATGAAAAGGAACTAAGGTCTAGGCGGTGGATGGAAACGCATGTTTCCACCCGGTGTCAGACCTGCAACCTGCCAAGCGCCATGCTGTTTGGCTCTCATGGATTGTGCTCGATGTGCTTTTTTGCCAGCCAGGTTCGTCCGGCCCAAAGCGAAAATGCGCTTAACCATTAAGTTAGCCAACATTGGAGACTTCAAAAGTTTCCTTCTGACTACTGTGTTATCATTGCCCGGCACTTAAATCCGGCATTTTTCGTCGAAAAATCCCAAGCAGAAGCCAAGAAATATGCAATTGATGTTCATCAATCGAACACCAGCACATATGACGCATAGAGCCTGTATTTCAGCTCTGAGAGAGAGAGACCCTAAACAGTGATTCGCCTACAGAACGTCACCAAGGACTATGGCGGCAGGCCGGCGCTCGTCAATGTAAACTTGCACATTGCGCTTGGCGAATTCGCATTTCTGGTTGGTCCTTCCGGAGCTGGAAAGTCTACTTTGATGCGACTTCTATATCGCGAAGAAACGCCGACATCCGGCAGCGTGTTTGTCGGTGGCGTCAATCTCAACCGCTTGCACAAACGGCAGGTGCCGCTTTTGCGCCGCCGGTTAGGAACAATTTTTCAAGACTACAAACTTTTGCCGCGCCAGACCGTGTTCAACAACGTCGCATACATTTTAAGAGCGCTGGGAGTCGACGAAAAAGAAGTTGAAAAACGCGTTCAAAGCGCGCTTTCCGTAGTCAGTTTGGAGCACAAAGTCGATGCCTACCCGGATGAACTGTCGGGCGGCGAACAGCAGCGTGTTGGCATTGCCCGCGCCATCGTCAACGGTCCGCCCGTTCTTCTGGCTGACGAACCGACCGGAAACCTCGACCCGGCAACCTCTTTGGAAATCGTTCAACTGCTTGAAAGAATCGCCGAGCGCGGCACAACTGTTTTCATTTCCACTCACGATACAACCATCGTCAACGCCCTGCGCAGGCGCGTAATCTACCTCAAAGGCGGCGAAATAGTCTCCGACGTCGACAGCGGCGTCTACGAATTGGAGCCGAATCTGAACGTATGAGACAACTGAGAATATTCTTTCGTGTAATCATTGAGACCGGTATCGGTGTCAGAAGATCCGGCTGGTCCAACTGGTTGGTGATAAGCATTCTCGCCATCGCGCTCACCATTTTTGGCTGTATCCTGCAAGTAACGATGACAATGAAGAACGTTGTCACAGCCTGGGGTTCGCAGCTTGAAATATCAGCTTATTTGAAAGACGGATTCCAACCAAAACGCGTAGCACGCGAGATAAGTCAAATTCCCGAAGTTCAGCTTGTAGAAATCGTCACCAAGGATGTCGCCTGGGACGAGATGAAATCAACCTTCAAAGTGGCTTCCCTAGCCAATCCGCTACCAAACACATTGCACATTCGAGCCGGCAATGCGGACGCCGTTGAAGCAGTTGCCGCAAAAGTAAAACTTTTGAGTGCAGTGGAAAATGTTCGTTATCCACTGAAAATTGCGCGCAAAATTAACGAGTTAACGCACTTCATAGAAATCGCCGGATTCGCTATAACAGCGGCTCTATCGGCAGCGACACTGACCGTCATAGGAAACACCATTCACCTTTTGATTGAATCAAGGCAGCGGGAGATTGAAATTCTCAGTCTGATGGGCGTCAGTCCATTTTATATCAAGGGTCCATTCGTGTTGCAGGGCGCCGCCTATGGAGCGGGTTCGGCAACTGTTGCGATACTCGTTTTGGCGGTAATGCACTATTACCTTGATCCATACATCATCGATCAGCTCGTCAGCCTGGCCCCATTCCTGCCCAGAAACATAGAATACGAAATGTGGCAGACCTTTGGCATCTTAATTGGTTTGGGCGTGCTCGTCGGAGCGGGCGGGTCAGCGTGGACATCAGGCCGCTACATCAAGATCTAAATCTGGTTTTCTGCGTGCCGGTGAGGCGACTTAGCGATCAGCCATTTTGCATAGCAACGCTTTCAAATAGTGCTGGTAGTTATTCTGAGGCAGGACTGGCTGCGGCTTTCTTATTTAGCCGATTCGGCAGCGGTAGTCGCCGAATCGGTGGTTGTAGTGGTGGCGGTACTTGATTCGGTGGCAGCACCGCCGGAAGCACTCGCTTCAGAGGTGGGAGCGGCCGCCTGAACTGAAGAATTTCGAAACTCTTCCTCAGCCTTTAAGTCCTCTTTTTCATGCCATCTAGCTTTCGCCAGATTTATGTCATTTTGAACAAGATCAGATTGCGCGTAAGCAGAGCGAGGCTCCCACCAAATATCGCTGGCAGTAAGTGTCTTACCAAGCCCTATATTGTGAAGGGCTCTGCGTCCTACGGCCGGTAGAGGGGAAGTCATCGCACCCATGATTGGTCTGTCGCCCTCAACTTCAACTTTCTCCAGGTCAGTAATCCTGATCAGTTGTCCTCGAGGAATACGCCGAATTGTTTGGACTCTGTGAGTTTTTGCCGACGTAGTTTCAGTCGTTGCCGACTCGGTGATTTCCAGCCGGCGCTTTGCACAACCGGCAAGAATCGAAGTAGACAAAAGTACTACCGTAAGAATCAATAAATTTCGCATGATTTGCCTTTTCTGGGAATCGCTTCTATCTATTTTCCCATACATGTTACTTGCACACAGAAAAGGGAGGCGATAAAAACTCGCCTCCCTCCATATCTTTTGTAACGTTCTAGCCGCTTATCTGTTGGCAGTTTCGAGCAATGTCACTTTGGTCATCTTGTCGCCCTTGCGCAATTGGCTGACCACTTGCAGACCATCGATGACTTTACCGAAGACGGCATAGTTCATATCGAGGAAAGAAGCCGGTGCAAGCGTGATGTAGAACTGGCAGCTTGCGGAATTGGGATCGTTGGCACGGGCCATAGCCACAACGCCGGCTTGATCGTGCTTCAAGCTGGGTTTTACTTCAAGCGGGATGCGGTGTTCTTGTTTGGTAGAAGGATCGATGTAACCACCGGTGCCGTCACCTTTGGGGTCGCCGCCCTGGATTACGAATCCGGGCTCATATCTGTGGAATGTAAGGCCGTTGTAGAAGCCTTTGGATACAAGATTCTGGAAATTACTTGCGGTGGTTGGGACTTCGTTGGTGAACAATTGGATTTTGATGGTGCCTTTGGTGGTTTCCATCACAACTACAGGTTCGTTAGACATTTTTCCCTTCTTGCCAGCGGCAGGCTTAGGTTCAATTGCGTTTGCTGCGCTCGTAAAACAGATACTGGTCATCAGGCAAAGAAATGCTGCCACCAGGGACAGTACCACTCGACCTGGACCAATATCGCGGCCATTAAATGTAAGCATTCGCTTGGCAACTCCTAATTACTGTGAAACGCTAGTGATTCTAGCGCAGTTAGCTGTTAATAAGCCTTTTTCTCAAGCTTCACTTAGTGATTGGTCCCGAATTCAGCGAAGCACCGGGTTGACGTGCCGATAAAAGAGAAATTGACGAGGTACGGTTGTCCGGAGCAAAGACTTGCCACGCATCTGTCTTTGCGCAGGATAACCGTACCTCGCCTGTGTAAGAAGCTATATCACTTTCGCTCAGCGAATTAGTTGCCTGACAAAGGCAGCACTTTTCTTACCGGCTAATTCACAGGCACAGTCAAAACCGCAGCCGGCAAAGTAGGCGGCATGTAGGAAATGGGAACTCGTATGGAATTTACCTCAGGCAGGCAAACCGCGTCAAAACCGAGCCAGCCCTGCGTCTCATCCCCAGGCATCAGAACTCGCTTGCCGAAATTCTCAACCTCCACCTCGTGACGAGGACCGTCCCGCCCAAGAGAGACGCTCAAATCGCGCTTTCTGTTTTGCCCGGGAGTGATGAATTCATAGAAAATGTCGCCGGCCAATCCCAGAGACATGGCTGTGACCCCAGCTACTGCCAACTTTCCACCAAGAGACAATGTGGATTGTGCATCGTGCTGCAGCTCTTTCGAATCGCAAGGTCTGTAAATCTGCCCGTTCACGTTTACTTCAGCCAGATTGGCATCGATTACCACCACTTGATCGCTTACGTTCTTTACATTGAGTTCTATGAAATGCACGGAGCGGTCGCGGTGATGGGTCAATGGAGTCGTAGCCAGAAGACGTGCATGTCCGCTTACGCAAGCAGCTTCAGCCGCGCCACGCAGAAGTGGCCTGCCTTCGGTGAAATGAGGCGCAGCTGTATCCGTATGCGCGGGAAACGGCTCTTGCAAAGGCGCATTGGTCTGAACGCCTGGCGGCAAGTCCGATGGCTTGGTAAGTTTCGGGGACGCGCTCTTGTCGATAGGCGGCTTCAACTCGACAACGTCTGACTGCGCCACACATGGATGTGCCCATAACTCAGCGATCCAAACTAAGAGGATCAGCCCAAGAAGCTTTATTTGACGGGGATTCCACATGATTACAACCTTTTACCCAGACGTTTTTATGTTTCAGTCCGGGTCAGAAAGTCATCTGCCTCTCCGCCCGACTAATTGATAGGTAACTTTAGCGCGCACCTGGCCTTGTTTCGAGATAGAAACACGCTCCAGACCATTAAATTGCGCACCACCTGGCACAAGGCTCATTACAATGGCCTCACCGGCGACGGTGTTCTTAATAGGATGTTGATATCGAATGAAAGCTGTATTGCCTTCCACCTTATCAACAACCAATTGTGTAGATACGCCCTGGTCGTTGCTCATACTGTAGCCTGAATTGGGATCTCCGCCTATATTCCAGACGTTGCTCGTGTTGGGGGCAAAAACTGCCTCTGCTCCGGCTTGAAACTCCGGCAGGGCTTCGACTTTGGTGCGCTGGCCCTGGACATTCCAGGACCCGAGGAAACTGGCGGGCAGTACGACGCGCTGTGCCTGAAGTTGAATGGGCGGGCGGCGTGGCGGTGGATTATCTTGCTGGATGCCTGCATTCATTGGCGGTCGCGGACGAACGTCCTCACGAATGCCCGTAGTCATTGGCGGGCGCGGAGCAGGCATTGCCTGCGGCGTCGGATATTGCGGATAAGCAGGATAGGTGCCGCTTTCATTGAATTGCTTCTGTTCGGCGCCCAGCTTGAATGGCTCGGCAGCCATGGTTGGCCAAAAGGCTAAGAGATTGACCAGAGCCACCGTCCCCACGACAAAAAGGGTGGCAGGCAGGCTCTTGCTCAAAAAACCACTGGTCGACATCTATTGCCTCCTTACGGAAGAACCTACTCAAGACGTATTTCGGACTTAAAGAGTATTTCTTAAATACGATTTATAAAGCAGATTTTATACTATTAAGCTCTTTAGCACAAAAGATTTTTTTATCGCGTTTTTGTTGCCTGCGATGTACGAGCTGTTTTGGGAACCGCAGCCACCGGTGCCGGCTTGAGTTGCGGCGAAACAACCTTCATCTGCCCGGGCGCGGGCTTAAACTGGGGTGCCGAAGGCGCGGCAGCCTGCGGCTTCTCACAGGTGCGGTCGGCTGGCTGATATGCGGATTCGGCGGCTTCTTCGGCAAAACCTATTTCTTTGAGCTTCTCGTATGCAGCTTGACCGATAAGTGATTTGGGCTCGGCGACAACAATGTCGACCAGCGGTCCGAGCGCTTCAGGCAGGCGGTTTTGCCTGATAAACAATTCCGCCTTGAGCAGCCCCGCTTCATGCTTAAGCGATGAGAATTTAACTGCTGACTGCCTTTCTTGAGCTGCCGCCGCTTTCATAGAATCGTTTTTGGAGAGGGCAAGACTGAGCTTCCAGTGTGCATCTGCCATGTCGGACAGCCATTCGCAAAGCTGAAAAACGCTTTCCTGAACGTCCTGAGGACGACTTACAGAGAGTAAATTGCGCAAGTCTTTGATGCGCACGCTGGCGTCATCTATATTAAGCGGCAATTTCGAATAACTGCTTTTGCCAGCCACTGGTACTTTTGCAGCAGCAACGCCGCCCCCTCCTCCTCCTTGAGCAGAATATGGACTGGCTGCCGCCCCGGGAACAGGCGCTTGGGCGTAACTGGACGGCTGAAAATAGCTGTTTGGCGACGCCGAATAACTGCTCTGCCCGGGCACCGGAGAACCTTGAGCCAGAACGGCTGTGGGCATTAATACTAAAGTCGCCAGTCCAAGCACGATTTCACCGGCTCTAAACACCATCTATGTGCCTCCACTAATAGTGCCAATCCCATCCGTAAGAGTTGAATTTTATCAGCTTAGTTAATCGTGCGGCTGACCGGAAAGAAAGTTAGCAAGAACTGGAAAAAAGCCCTAGAATAAGCACTTAGAAAGAAGACTGGAGTTACTACAGCGCTCGTGCAGTGCGCGCCCCTTTTCAGAGAGGCAAGATGTGCACGCCAAACCGTTTTTCTACCGGAGTGACATTTGTTTCGCCTGACAGCTAAATCGAAGCGCGTCACAGCATTTATTATTGCGCTTTGTCTAATTGCGCCCATTTTCGCACACCCTTTTACAGCGCCGGCCATTGCGCAAGAAGAGCAGACCAGGCAAATACAGACAGAGCCTGCCCTGGTGCAGAAAGATCCGGTAGCGGCACCGGCCATTCTCAGGGACGACAGTTTTCTCGATCCTAGAGAGCCAGAATATATAAGCAAATGGCTGAAAGCAGGTCAGTTTATGCCCCTGTCCGAGCTGAAGCCGGGTATGCAAGGTTATGGGCTGACAGTTTTTCAAGGCAATAAAATCGAACGTTTCGACGTCACTGTGATAGGTGTAGTCAAAAAAGTTTTGAGCGGACGCGACGCCGTCATGGTTCGCCTGTCTGGACCATTGATGGGCAAAAACACCGTGATTAGAGGAATGTCCGGCAGTCCGGTTTATATAAACGGAAAGCTGGTCGGCGCGGTTTCATACGGCTTTGACTTTTCGAAAGAACCAATTGTCGGGCTCACTCCCATTACCGACATGCTCGACGCACTCACGCCTGACAGGCGTTCTGATGACGGCTCTTCAAGCAGAGGACGCATTGGCTATCATTCTCTTCCCTCACTCACAGGTGAGAGTGGATATAGCTCAAGCGCCGACTCTGGCGTTGAAGCCGGCAGCGGATTGACGGGCGACATTACTACCACATCCGGTGGCGGCGCAAGAATGATTCCTCTGATAGCGCCCATCTCATTGTCAGGCTTCTCGAACGGCGCACAAGCATACCTGTCAGAACATTTCAAAAATTTTGGTCTGTCTATTTCGGCTGGAACAGCAGGCGCGATTGACGAGTCACTCGATGATGATTCGAACGCCAAAAAGAACTTTCCCGGCCAAACCATTAAGCCGGGAGGAGCAGTCAGTGTGCTTCTTGTCACCGGAGACTTTTCCGCCTCCGCAACCGGTACGGCTACCACCACATTCGGTGGCAACGTGCTGGCTTTCGGACATCCATTCTTGCAGGCCGGTCCGGTCGATTTCCCGATGGCAACTGCCTATATTCACCAGGTTTTGCCCAATCTGGCTGTCTCATTTAAAGTCGCATCGCCGGTAAAAGTAGTCGGATCTGTCGTCAATGACCGACCCTGGGCAATCGGCGGGCAGCTGGGCAGACAGTCAAAAATGATACCGGCTACCTACACTGTCGTCGACAGAACGCGCTCAGTCAAAAAGACTTTCCATCTCAACGTGATCAATCATGCCGACCTCACTCCAGAGCTACTGGCCAGCACCGCCATGTCCGCGATCGACACCACGCACCAATCGACTTCGCCATATGTAGTGACAGTAGACAGTAAAGTGATGACCGACAAGGTCGGCGTAATCGAACGCCACGACAAATTCGCCGGCAATTTCTCCGTACACGGACCTGTCGATGCCAGCTTCAAAATGAAAGGCATGGGCGATTCCACCGGTATGTCGTTTCTGGGAGTGCTTTCCAGAATCGTCAACAACGATTTCGAGAAAGCTTCAATTAAAGGCGTAAACCTCAATATCGTCCTTGATGACGGTCACGACACGGCAAGACTGGAGCGCATCTTTCTCGACAAACAAAAGGTCGAGCCCGGCGAAACCATCAAAGTTACTGCCGTGCTGCGTCCGTATAACAAGCCGAGAATAACAAGAGAACTTGCTCTTAAGGTTCCGCGCGATATTCCGGATGGCAACCTTCTTTTGGGAGTTGGACCAGGCGATCAGATCGAACTTTTGAGAAAACGCATGGGTGTGCTCGACCCGCAGCCGGAAAATCTCAGTCAGGTTGCCAATCGAATTCGCGAACAGGGACAGGGCAATGTTCTGGAAGCTGTCCTGGCATTGCCAGAACAATCTCTCTTTCTGGACGGGCGCCGCATAGTTTCGCCGCCTGCCAATTGGTTGAAACTTTTCTTTTCCGATCGCTATACCAAAGGTCCGCAGATTGTCAAAGGAGAAATTCGTGCCAAAGCAGCCGAGCCCTGGCTCCTGGATGGCATGCACCTGCTTGCCGTAAAGGTCGAGCGCAAAGAAAAAGCGATGGCTCAGGCACCCTTCTACAATGTCAGCCCGACCAATTCTTATGCTTCGCAAGACGGCATTTACATGACCGATCAGGCAAGAAAGGTTCTTGACTCCAGCCAGACACGAAAGCCCGACAGCAGCTCTTCATCTTCGTCATCGGCTGCAAGTTCACTGGCGTCGGCAATTGCCTCTTCCATCTCGTCATCGTCGAGCACATCATCTCAAGAGAAGCGCGACGCAGCGGCAAGCAGCACCAGCTTCTCTCCTGCCAAGCAATATCCTCACATGCGCTCGGCCCTTGCCTGGAGGCAGGCTGCAGAAGAAGATTTCCGCAACGGCAAATCTGAAGAGGTGGCAATCGATAGTCGCGGCAGACTCTCGCCCGGTTTCCACGAAGCAGCAAGAGTCTCTCTCTCGCCTGAAATGCAGATCTGGTCCGCGGCTTGCTCAGCGGGCTCGGTAATCTTTTCGGCCCACAACAAAATATATGCATGGGATGGAAACACATCCAAACTTGATCTTCTCGCCAGACTCGATTGTTCGTTCGCTCCTGCCGTGGCTGTAGACAGCAAAGGCTACATCTACGCCGCGGCCGCTCCAGGAGATAGGGTTCTATTGGTGAAGCCGGCAAGCGACAAACATGACACTCTTTTCCAGGCAGGCGGAGATACAGTCACTACTTTATGTGTAGACGACCGCGACAATATCTATGCCGGAGTAGCAGCAGACGGAAAAGTATGGCGATATGACGCGGCCAAGAAGAGCGCCTCAGTGTTTTTTGATTCCGGTCAAGCACATGTGACTTCGCTCTGGTATAGCCGCTCCGACAAACGACTTTATGTCGGAACCGCCGAAAAAGGAGCTGTTTACAGCATTGATGATGCAGGCAATGCAAAAGCCGAGTATCAAACGAGCGATCACATCGTCACAGGTGCAGTCAAAGACTCAAAAGGCAATCTTTTCGTCGCTACCGCAGGTCAGGGACACTTATTCAAGGTAAGACCTTCAGGAGAGTCTGACACTCTGGCAACCAGCGAAGGGTTCTATTCACTCATTTACGATCCGGCAAGCGATACTGTTTTTGCAGGCGATGCCGAAGGCGACATCACGCAGGCAAGACAAGAAGAAGTAACCAATCGCTCTTACTTTGTCCCGGTCGCGCACACTGATGAAGAAGCAGTCTCCGCCCTGGCTATTGACGGACGTGGGCATTTGTTTGGTGCCACCAGCAATTTTGCCCGTTGCCTCAAATTCGATCTTTCTCCATCAACCAAAGCTACTTACAGTTCGCAGATTCGCGACGCCCAACGTCCTGCTAATTGGTCTAAATTACTTGCTTACGGTGGGTTGAGCGGGCTTGATCCTCAGCTTTTGACGCGCATTGCTGTGGAAACTCGCACCGGCAACAGCAGTCAACCGGACGCCAGCTGGTCAAATTGGGCCGTGGCAGAATCGACAAACGAAGGATTCGTGCTCAAGTCACCGCACGGACGTTATTTGCAATACAGGGTGCGCTGGAAACCGGCAGACAAGTCGGCGCCGGCGCTCAGAGGGCATGAGCCCAACACCATCCGCAAGATTGACGTCACTTATTTGCCCAATAACGCTCAACCATTCATGAGCAGTATTTCCGTACAGGCCGGCTCGCACCTGTCCGGCAAACAAGAAGTCTCAATTGCCGGAAGCGATCCAGACCACGACAATATGCTGCTTTCACTCGACCTGTCAGAAGATGACGGCAAGACCTGGAAGTCTCTGGCTGCAGACTTGCGCTCCAAAAAAGAAAAGGAAAAAGAAAAGAAATCTGACAAAGATAAGTCCGACAAGTCAGAAAAAATCAACACGGCTGACAAAACCGATAAAGACAAAAACGCCAAGATAGACGGTGACAAGGCTGAGAAGTCCGAAAGAACAGAAGCATTAGACAAGGACGAAAATGAAGTAAAAGGCGAAGTAAAAGAGAAGAGCAAGGACAAAGAAGCAGATACGCCCGCTTCCGGTGAGACGGAAAAAAAACTGAGCGAGGCTTTTCACAAGCCGGATAAGAAAGAAGACGGTCAGGCCAAAAAAGTCCCTGGCTCTCCTATCCCCGACAAAGATAAAGAAGCCGAGAAGCCTAAAACAGATCCAAGCCCCGGAAAAGATTCACAACAAAACAAGGAAGAAAAATCCAGAGACTCAGCCCAAAGCAAAGACACAACCAAAGACAAAGCCAAATCCAAAGCGCCCACTAAAGACAGCTCAGAAAGTACTCTGGCCAAAGCGTTGAACTCAATCAAATCAGCCGCGCAGAGCGACTCTGAGAGCCAGAGCGAGAATTTCACCTACACCTGGGACACAACCAAACAGAAAGACGGCGTTTATTTGCTGCGTCTCAGACTGGATGACCGCCTCTCCAATCCACGCGGTTTTTTGCAAAACGAACGCTGGGGTACGATCACCGTCGACAATACAGCACCTTCAATCAGTGATGTAAAACTGGTGAGCACCGAAAAAGGAATTTATCAGCTCGAGTTGAAGGCTGACGATAAGCTTTCGCTGATCGCCAATGCCACTTACAAAATCGACGAGGGCTTACCGTTTGCAATGATGCGGGTCGGACAAGACGGCAAACAAGAAGCAGCCGATTCGCAAAGCGCGAAGTTGAGCGCGCAGCTTCTCGATGTAAAGCCAGGCGAACACAAATTTGTCATCGAAGTAACCGATCAAGCTGGCAACACAGAAACCAAGACCGTAACATTGACCATCAAGTAGAAGCACAAACCGGTTTTTGTGTGAAACAAGATAGGGGATTGAGCAGTGTCTCTGGCTCAAGTTTTCCGCACCAAGCCTCCCGGCCAACTCGTCTCGGAAGCAGAAGCATCAGCCCACCAGCTGAAAAAGACTCTGTCGGCACTCGATCTGATCGCCTTCGGCGTCGGCGCCACCATCGGCTCCGGCATCTTCGCATTGACCGGTACAGCCGCGGCAGGACAAGCCGCTCTTGCGCATCAAGACATCATGTCCACACCGATAATCAACTTCCTTCTCGGCTCGCCACTGGGCAGGGAAGGAGCAGGTCCGGCCATTGTAATTTCATTCATGCTCGCGGCGCTGGCCTGCGGCTTTGCCGCTCTTTGCTACGCCGAATTGGCTGCCATGATCCCAGTTTCCGGCTCTGCCTATACATTTGCGTATGCATCTCTGGGCGAGTTAATTGCCTGGATTATCGGATGGGATTTGATTCTCGAATACGCGGTAGGAAACATCGCGGTAGCCGTCAGTTGGTCAGATTATTTTCAAAACTGTTTGACGGGAATGACCGGTTTGAAATTGCCCCTCTGGCTCGCCTGCGATCCGCACACAGCAATGGTGCGTGTTGAAGCGATGAAAACCGATGCCACGGTCGCCTCATTGTACAGCTCGATCGATCTGCCGAACATTGGTGGTCAGACGCTGTCCATGAATATCCCTGCATTCATGATCGTTGCCCTGATTACATTTGTGCTCGTCGTCGGCGTTCAAGAAAGCGCCATAGTCAACACCATAGCCGTCATTATCAAAGTAGGTGTCGTACTTTTCTTTGTATTCTTCGGCATGGGATACATCCATCCAGAAAATTGGCATCCTTTTGCACCAACCGGATTCGCCGGTATCATGGGCGGTGCGGCAATAGTTTTCTTCAGTTTCATCGGTTTTGATGCCGTCAGCTCAACTGCCGAAGAGACCAAAAATCCGCAGAAGGACATGCCTACAGGCATGCTTGGCAGCCTGGCCATCTGCACCGTTCTTTATGCCGCCGTCTCATTGGTTCTTACAGGCATTTTGCCCTACCAGAAATACGCCAATGACGCTGCACCTGTAGCCACGGCAATCGCCGCAACCGGGCAGCCCTGGGCGCATATCATTGTCTCGATCGGAGCCCTGGCCGGGATGACTTCTGTGCTTCTGGTTTTCCAGCTGGGGCAGCCGCGCATATTCATGGCCATGTCCAGGGACGGACTTTTGCCCAAGATGTTTTCCATTTTGCATCCAAAGTACAAAACTCCTTTCGTGCCGACCGTTTTGACCGGACTCTTTGTCGGATTTGCAGCGCTCTTCATCGATATCGGATTTGCAGCCGAACTGACAAATATCGGCACCCTGGCAGCATTCATTATTGTTTGTGGTGGAGTTCTCATACTGAGGAAAACGGATCCCAACCACGTACGCCCCTTCAAGTGCCCACTGGTGCCGCTTGTTCCCTGGCTGGGCATATTCTCCTGCTTTTTCCTGATGCTCAGCCTGCCCATCAATACCTGGGTGCGATTTGTCGTATGGATGGCTATGGGTGCATTACTTTACTGGTATTACGGCTTCAGACATTCGAAGCTTTCAGCTTCAAAATCCGCGTAGTCGCCAAATTGCAGATTTATCAGTAGTTTCCGGCGTCTTGAGCGGCTAATAAAAAATGCCTTCAAGTTCAATTCTGACGGAATTTCGATTCTGCAAACGCTCAACTGATGAGCTTTTGCGAGATCGCAGTCAAAATAGGCACCATTTCTTCTCTTAATCACCATTAATCCTAGGCGATAGTAGGGGTATATTAGAAGATGGAGTCGGACATCTCCTGCTCTTTACCAAAAACCCGATTGCGACCAGCCTCATGATCAGCCCCGCTGATTCATTTTGTTTGGCTATCTGTCTCCTGGAGTGCGAAAAGTGAACCGCTTACTAATATCCGTGCTTGTGACTGTTTGTTCGCTGGCAACTGTAGCTTGCACAACCCCTCCCAAGGTTTTAACCGAAAAAGAACCGTTTGACCCGCACAATAAGTGGGGATTCGTAGATAGCACCGGCAAGGTGGTCATCGAACCGAAATTTGAAGCCGTCAGGCCCTTCTCCGAAGGTCTGGCTGCTGTCGTCACAGAGAGGCGCTGGGGTTACATAGACAAGACAGGCAAAGAAACTATCGAACCGAAGTACGACGTGGTCACCCCTTTCTCCAATGACATGGCCGCCGTCAGCAAAGGCGGCAAGTGGGGCTACATCGACAAAACAGGCAAGCTGGTTATTCCCCTCAATTACGACGATGCCCATCCTTTCAGCGAAGAATACGCCGGTGTCAAGGAAGGCAACACCTGGTCTTACATAAATAAAGAAGGCAGAGCAATTGCCGGCGGATATAAGGACGTGGGCAAATTTGCCTGCGGGCTGGGCGCATTCAAAGGCGACCAGGGCTGGGGATATATCGACGAAACCGGCAAGGTAATCATCAAAGAAAAATTCACTGAAGCCTCCGCTCACAACAAAGACTGCATTGCAGAAGTGACAGTTGCCGACGGACGCTTTGGTCTGATCGACAAGGCTGGCGTGATTGTCTACAAAGAAAGATTGGAAGCACCATCGGCCTTTGCCGACGGTTTGTCGGTAATTGAAACCAAAGGACGCTGGGGATTCGTCGATAAAACTGGCAAATTCGTTATCCCGGCAACCTTCTTCTCAGCCGAGAAATTCAATGGTGGACTGGCACTGGTGCGCACCAAAGAAGGTTACGGCTATGTGGACCCGAAAGGCAAAATGGTGATCGAGCCTAAATTCCCGAATGCACAATCCTTTACCGATGGCTTGGCGGCGGTGCGAATCAAAGACGGAAAATGGGGCTATATCGATCAAAAAGGCAAATTGGTAATCGATCCAAAGTATGCCGCCGCTACTCCCTTTGTGGAACAGCTGGCCGCAGTGCAGGTCGATTAGCAAAAAATTGCTCAGCTAAAGAGAATCATTCGTAGGGGAGGTGCAGGTGCCTCCCCTAGTTTTTGTACGCAAATCAGAAAGTGCACGAAAACCGCAAAAGAGCAACGAGAGGGGAAAATCCCCTCTCGCATTTCTTCTCTCTTACCTTAAGAGATTCGTACAGTTGAAGTTACTTGATGGTTACTTCTTTGCTGCCGCGAATGCTTTCGTTCTTTTGAACGCGAGTCTTCATGCCGGGAAGGTGCATGTCCATCGTGCCTACCGAAACAGGAATGCGCTGAGCGATTTCTACTTTCGGAATGCTGATGAACAAAATGCCGCGATCCAAGCGCGCTTCGATTTGCTCGCTCAAGATTTCTTGCTCGAAATAGAATTCACGTACGAGATAGAACGGAAGTTCTTTTTGGAGGTATTCAGCTCTTTCTTCGAACATCGAAGGAGTGCGCTTCGCAACAACGGTAAGCAAGTTTTCTTCGATCTTGAGTTCGATATCGTCCAGGGTGACGCCCGGGAGAGCGAGTTCGAGGAGGTATTGATCGTCGAGTTCGAGAACATCGGTTTCGGGGGTGCTATATGAAGCATGCTGCCAGTTCCAATTGGTCAGTTCAGAACCAAAAGAGGAAAGGTGGCGGTTTTCGAAATAACGGTTTACCGGTCTGTTCATCATTTGGAAATTTCTGATTGTGCGATTGAAAAACATTTAGTCACTCCTAAAGTTTGTAGATTTGACAGCGTTGCCTTAACCCTGCGCAGCCGATATCTGGTCTCGCGTTAGCAAAACCAGGTTCTTATGCGGCTTATCTGCGCCAGCAACGTTTCCGTGCTGACAATAATATCGCCCAAATCGGCACAGTGAGCTGCTTTTAACGATCCATTCTTGTTTACCCTTTGCAACCTGAGAACGGGTTCATAGTCTTCGTTTGCGCGTTTAATCAAAAGTGCCAATGTGACTTGCGTCTCATCTGGAGCGCTTCTTGAAATTATCGGCAGTAAAGGATGTAGTGAAAAACGCCTTGCTACGTGCCTCTTGCCAACCAAAGTCTAAATGTGACTCATCCTCACAAGGAGACCCCGGCATTAATGCCGGGGTTTCTCCAGCTGTATGCGGCAGGGGTACAAGCCCCTGCCGCTTTCCTTTCAAGCACCCCGCCCTTAAGGGCGGGGTTTGACCGAATTCATCACTGCACAAAGTAATGCGGATTTTGCAGCGCAAAATGCCCGCCCTGTGAACGTTTCAAATTCCAAGACGGCATCAAATACGCACTGACATCAAACACCAGGGCAAATTGAATCGCTCTTCCTATAGAAAAGAAGAAGTTTCGACCCTGTTCACAGCGGTATGAAACCGTTGTCACCATGGCTGGTGCAGTTCAATAAAGGCTACTTTTTCTCTGCTGTGCTTTTTAACATAGTGCCAGCTGCGGCCTTTTTGTCTTTATGCTTGCCGTCCTTCATTTTCGACTCCATTTTTTTCAAAACCGCCAATCTATTGTTGACTGCCTTCATAGAAACTTTGACGGACTCCAATTCATCTTGTTTGAATTTGAGATCGCGATTTATCTCTCCAGCTTCGCGTTTTGCAATTTCCAATTCTTTGCGACTGACTACACCTTCTTGATAGAGAGATTCGAACAATTCAGCCCGTTGCCTGCGTTCTCTAATCTGGCGAATACCATCTGTCACAGTTGAATCCAGTTCGCTCAAACGCACCATCAATTCTTTCTTGCGCGCTTCAAGATCTTTCATCGACAGATAATCGACAGGCTGCGCGTACATTCCCAAAGCGTCCATTCCGATGGGTACAATCGGCGGCGGCGGCGGAATCAATCCATTTTTGAGCCTCGGCGCAGCAACGTTTTTCGTCGTTCTTGTTAATGTCTTCTTTGTCTTTATGGTTACGGTTTTCTTCTGAGATGTGCACCCTGTCTGTTGTTCTGGTGCGCCGTTGGTTCTCGTCTGCACCGCACCGTCATTCTTAAGAACGGGCTTACCTTCAGCCCTGGTTTCTGACTGCACAGGCGCCTGCCTGGAAACGGCATTACCGGCTTCCAGAGTAGCGAGAGGGATTTCGCGGAGTTTGCCGCCTTTGGTCGCCGCTGCCCTTGCTTTAGCCTGACCAGCCGCACTTGGCTTGGCAGGCGCGTTCTTTGCAAGCCGGCTCTGCTCAACCTTTAAAGAAAGCCCTTCAGACGATAGATGAGGAGCATTCTGAGCCCGTAGGCCCGGCATCACCAGTAAATATACCAGCGTGAAAACCAAGCCAATGACGGCTCTGTGCAAATCTTTGTGTGTTGTCGGGCGCTGCGGCATATAATGATCCAGAAGGTTATTGTACTCTTGTGACTGTCGACAAGCCTCCTTCTAAGAGGTAGATACGTCGTGCGACATACAATAATAAGGTTTTGCAACGGTCATGGGTCTGAACAACATACTGCAAGTACTCTTTCTCGGCGATATCATCGGCAAACCGGGCCGTCAGGTGGTCAGACGCTATTTAGCAGGGCTGCCCAACAAGCCGGACCTGGTGATTGCCAATGCTGAAAATTCGGCGCACGGCTTCGGAACCACCGAAGCCAACCTCATTGAGCTGCGCACTGCAGGCGTTCAGGCGTTTACCGGCGGCAATCATACTTTCGACCGCAAAGAGCTTCTGGATTTCATCGATAAACAAATCAACGTCATTCGGCCGGCCAATTACCCTGACGGTACTCCCGGCAAGGGATATTGCATAGTCGAAGCAGGCCAGCACAAAGTCGCCTTGCTCAATTTGATCGGTCGTGTGTTCATGGAACCGCTTGAATCTCCATTTCTTTCAGCAGACCGATATTTGGCCGATCTGGAAAAAGAAACAAAGATTATCATTGTCGACATCCACGCGGAGGCAACCGCAGAAAAGGTGGCAATGGGCCTTTATCTCGACGGTCGTGTTTCGGCTGTTTTGGGAACCCACACGCATGTGCAGACCGCCGACGATCGAATTTTACCCGAAGGCACCGCCTACATTACAGACGCCGGCGCCTGCGGTCCTGCCGATGGGATAATCGGCATGGGAAAGGAAGGTGTATTCAGGCGCATGATCAAGCAGTTGCCGACGCGCTTTGAAGTGGCTGAAGGTCCGGCCCTTCTTTGCGGCGTCATGCTCAACATAGATACAGCCACCGGCAAAGCAATTTCGATCGAACGAGTTCAATACAGAGAATCCACTCAAATATCTGCAAAATCAACCCAAGAGATCATATCGATCGGTTAGAGTCGCATACATAAATGCAAACCGACTTTCATCTGCATACTCATCATTCCGACGGCACCTGGTCTCCGAAAGAGCTGGTTGAGCATGCTGTAAAACTCAAGTTGACTCATATCGCCATTACTGATCATGACACTACCAATGGTATCAATGAAGCGATTGAAGCAGCTAAGGGCCGCCTGGAAATTGTTGCCGCAGTGGAGATAAATACAATTCGTCGAGAGCCCGACGGCACGCACAAAGACGTCCATATACTCGGCTATTTCATCGATCAAAGCAATGAAAAACTGCAAAATCTGCTGAGCCGGCAGAGGCAGGCACGGCAGGACCATATTGAAAAACTGGTGGCGAATTTGAACGCGGCCGGTCAGCCGATCACCATGGAAATGATCCGCAGTTGCGCCGGACCGGGAGCGATTGGTAAAGCCCATATTACCCAGTCAATGGTCGATTGTGGCATGGCGGAGAGCATCATGGAGGCCTATGAGAAGTACGTCTCCAAAGAATCTCCTTTCTACGTGGCAAGAGAAAGTGCCTCTCCCCAGGAGGCAATTGCCGCAATAAACGATTCCGGCGGTTTTGCATCGATTGCCCATCCCGGCAAATCACCGGAAATGCTCACCTATATTTTGGATTTAAAAAATGATGGTTTAGCCGGTGTAGAAGCCTTTCACCGCATGCATTCAGTCGATCTGGTCAGACAATACATCCGTTTTGCCAATCGCAATTCGCTTATTGTGACAGGGGGCTCCGATTGCCACGGACCTTACAGAGAATGCAAATCGACAGCCGGATCTATTGCCCTGCCGAAAGATATCGCCAAGAAATTTCTCGCATCACAATACGCGGTCAAGCTTTGATTTAAGCTCGCCCGAATCGATTTCGCCCGCGTGGGTGGTAGAAACCTTCCCGTTTTTGTCGAGTATGACGTTGAGCGGAATGTAGCCTTTGTAGTACGTCTTGATCAGTTTTACCACTGCAGCATTGGCAGGATGATCGACGTCAACGACTATCACTTTCACTTTGTCTTGAATTTTCTTGTACAAATCAACAAGGCGTTTTGCCTGACGATTGGTGTTCAGATCGCCTGCGGCACCGAAGAAAATCAAAGTTGGCAGGCCCTGAGCGATCGCCGCATCATCCATGTTGTCGCCGACAATTGGAAATCCATTATCGGTGTCTTGAACAAAAGAAATGCCGTCTCTAAGGCGCAGATTGTCTGCGGCAATGGCCGCCGATACAATCGCAGAAATTGAAAAAAAAGCGAAAACGACGGCTGCATGTGCAATAGTGGTTTTTCTGGTTTTCATGAGATCACGAACTCGGACTGCTCACCGCATTTCTTGAGCACAGTATTTTAGACCAGAACTCAGGCAGTTATGTTCCGTCCACCCGTACTGAACAGAATGGTTCGGACTAATCTGAATCAGTTTGAGTCGTGGAGCTCGCCGGCTCTGAAGTGGCTGGCTTTCAAATTGTGAACGTAGCGCGCCCACTTCTGCTGCTCATAGCTCTGGCAATATTCTAAGAGACTTTTCAACAGGCGCCTGCCGGATTTGGAGTTGCCTCTCAAAACAAGCTTATGCACTGGCGAACTTCCTGAAGCTGCATATTTGTCACTTTCTTTTGCAATGGAAATCTCGCAATGCAACACCCTGTCTACATTAGTAAGTACCGGCGCATCCAAACGTTCTTTGATCCAGCGCGACAGCACTTCAGTGGCGGGAAGCGACTGGTCAGCAGCATGCAAATATTCGGCGAACGCCTCAAGAATCACGTTCGGTCGTCCTTTCCGGTCTTGTATAACGGCCTATGCCCCGACTATATCACAGGAAGACAAGCGGTTGAGGCTGTTTGCTTCCTTAATTCGTGAACATTGCATCAGCTAACTATTCCTTGAATTATCGAATGTAAAGAACAGGTTTACTGAGCTGCTTTCTTTGTTTTCACTTTCCCAACCTGTACTTTCAAATGCGAACCAACCTGCAAAGCCAGTTTACAAAGAATCATGCCGCCAGACAGATAGCAAGTCCGGCTTATATAGAGGCCTAAGGTTATTTTTCATCGAGGTTAGAACGCTTGAGACGGCTGACTATCAGACACTTGCGGATTAAAGTTTTGCCACCGTTCAATAGATGTACTCTCAGGAGATATAATAAGGCTACTTGAGGTCGCAGACGACTCAAGAAATCTTTCCTCAAAATCAAAACATCAGTTGGTTACAACTGTTTTGGAAGACCCGTCATCTTGGGTCAGACCGAGCGAAAGCCCTCAAGTGAGTAAGCCTCAGGGCAATACGGTAACGCCCGCAATGAAATCGGGCAGCGCGCCATTTGTTGATTGACCAAGGTCCGATTGAATTTTTTGATGCACCACTCAGTAATACTGGAGCAGGATCATAGTAAACGCCTTAACGGGTAAGACACTGCCGCACGTAAATTCGTGCGAGATCGCCAATCGAGTCAAAGACTTCGATGGGGAACGCATTTCCGCACGCCTGGATCAGCTACTGGAAAAAGTAACCAAGCCTGGTCAGTATCTGGGCAATGAGTGGGGCGCGCGCAGAAAACCGTTCCACTCGGCCGAGGTCAGGCTGGCAATCACATTTCCTGATCTCTACGAATTAGGCATGTCCAATTTCGGTCTGAAGATTCTCTATCAGATCGTAAATGACCATCCAGGCATGATGTGCGACCGCAGTTATGCGCCGCAAGAAGACATGGAAGCTTTGATGCGCAGCGAGCATATTCCCCTTTTCGGCTGGGAAACCCGCGAGCCTCTGGCCAATTTCGAGCTGGTTGGTTTTTCCCTTCAGTACGAACTGACATACACAAATGTTTTAAACCTCCTTGATCTATCAGGCATTCCCATCAGATCAAGTGAGCGATCGCAAGTTTTCCCGATCATTTTTGGCGGCGGACCGTCGGCTGTAAATCCTGAACCCTTAGCGTCCTTCATGGACTTCTATCTGATCGGAGACGGCGAGCGCTCACTGCCGCATGTCATGGAAATCATCGCCGATTTCAAGCGCGAGCATGCCGATGAATATTTCAAAGCGCTTGATAGAGCCGACTCTGAAAGTATGCGATACGACTTGCTTGTGAAGATGGCCAAAGAAGTGCCCGGCATTTATGTGCCGTCTCTTTATGAAGTGACAAGCAGTGCACCGTACCCTGTGCCGAAAATCGAAGGAATTCCGGATAGAGTCAAGCGTCAAACCGTTGCACTTTCTGACGAAAATCAACCGACCCGGGGTCTGGTTCCGTATCTTGCCCTGGTGCACGATCGTGAAGTTTTAGAAGTTCGTCGCGGTTGCGACAGAGGCTGCCGTTTCTGCCAACCCGGATATACATTCTTGCCTGTCAGAGAACGGTCCACCGAAGATTTGCTCAGACTTTCCAAGGATGCGCTCAACCATTCAGGCAACGACGAGTATTCGATGTTGTCGTTATGCGTGAGCGACTACACTTCCTTGCACGATTCGGTACGAGCGCTCAATGAAGAACATACCAAGCGCCGCACTTCACTGTCTTTCCCCAGCCAGCGCGCCGACAGGATGAACCTGGACATCGCCGAGGAATTGAAAGTGGTGCGCAAGAGCGGCATCACGCTGGCTCCTGAGGCCGGAACGGAAAGAATGCGCGCCGTTATCAACAAGGGACTTTCGCACGAGCAAATCCTTTCGGCCATCGAGTCGGCATATCAATCCGGATGGTCCTCGATCAAACTTTACTTCATGTGCGGCTTGCCGACCGAAGGAGATGAAGATCTGGCCGGGATTATTCAAATTCTCGATCAAGCCACACGCCATTGCAACCGCATTAGAAACACCGATCGCGCCCAATACAAGCGAGCTGTCGAATTTACCTGCACGATTTCAAACTTCGTACCCAAGCCGTTTACACCGTTTCAGTGGTTCGGTCAATTTACGCCCGAAGAAACAAAACGCAAGCACGGTGTTTTGCGCGAACAAATGCGCGAGTATCGCATGAAAAACGTTCAGCTCAATTTGACCGACGCTGAAATCAGTTTGCTCGAAGCTGTCATTTCCAGAGGCGACAGGCAGGTCGGAGAGATGATCTATGGCGCCTTTCAAAAGGGCTGCACATTCGATGCCTGGGACGACAAATTCAAACCGGAAGTATGGAATGAAATTGCTGCCTCAATGGGACTTAACCTCAAAGAAATGGCCTGCACCGGCAGCGAAGTGGGTAGCAGCCAACCATGGGATGTCGTGCATATCGGGCTTAACAACTGGTGGCTGGTGAAAGAGTGGGAGAAAGCGCTGGCCACTTTAGAAACGGCGCCATGCACCGAGAACCTGTGCCATGCCTGCGGCGTTTGCACCGAACTCGATACCACGCACTTTTTGGCGGCGCCGAAAGTCGAAGTTATGAAGCGCAATCCCTTCGTCAAAGAGCTGGCAGCGCACGGGCAGCAAGACAGCCATCCTTCCATTTTCTTTACAAAACCGCCGGAAGTTAAAGAAAGCGACGGCTCCTGCGTGATTCGTTTTGAATTCCACAAAATCGGTCAATTGCGTTTTATTTCGCATCTCGACCTCCAGCACCTTTTTGCAAGAGCGGCTCGCAGAGCAATGATGGCCGTCGCCTACACCCAGGGCTTCAATCCATCGCCCAGAATCGAACTGGCGCTGCCCCTGCCTCTTTTCCAGGAAGGAAAAGGTGAGGTCGCTGAAATAGAGCTTGTTTATGCCCTTGAGCCGTCTGAATTCATGCGACTCATCAACGAAAAACTGCCTGCCGAAGTGCAGGTGACTCGTGCCAGACGAATTGAGAAGACCAAGAAGTCGCTCAACTCGTATGTTAAGAGCGCCACTTATAAGGCGCTACCAATAAGTATCGGCGAAGACGCCCAGAAGCCTGCCCTGGAGGGCGGCGCATCGGATGCGGGAGCAAAGCAGAATAAGGATTCAAATTTGAATATAGATTCAAATCTGACTTCGGATTCGGTTTCGAAACCGCCTCTTGCACCAACCGACAGGGACAAACTTTTGAGCTTCCTCAATGAAAGAGTTTTGGCGCTTAAAAACGCCGACTCGCTCCCGGTCTTCAACGCGGACGGCAAATCGAAAGATATTCGTCCGGGAGTGATCTCCATTAAGGTTTCGGATTCATCCGCAGCCGAAATAGAGCTTTTGCTGGCAACAGGACCTAGTCAGCACGTTAAACCAAGTGATGTTTTGGCGCACATCGCGTCCAACATCAACTGGCGGGTTACTCGCGAAAGCCTGAGGGCTGACGGCGACATTCTACTTTTTGAGGTTTGAAGAAGGGGCCAACCGGCTTCAACAGTCATGGAGGTTAGACACCACGCATCGACTGCCAGCAGAGCCCCGGATGAATTTCTCACAAGACAAAGAGGAGTCTTATGAAAAGGTCACTAGTCATTTCAGAACACGACAATATTGGAGCCATTCTCGAAAACGAGCGAGTGGTGGAGTTTTTCGTTAATCGTGGCGAGCTGCTCCTGGGAGATATCTATACTGCGGTCGTAGAAAATATCCTGCCCGGCATCGATGCGGCATTCGTCAATTTAGGCAAAGACAAAATGGGTTTTCTCCATGCCAATGACGTTCCGGGCCAGGGTCCTTTAAAAGAACGCCTGGTGCCGAAGCAAAAGCTGCTCGTTCAAATCACAAAAGAACCGACAGGACATAAGGGTCCGCGTGTTTCAACCGCCATCAGTCTGCCCGGACGCTTCCTGGTACTTGTGCCTGAAGAGCGCGGCGTTTCGATTTCCAGACGTATTTCCGAAGCCCGAGAAAGAGCGCGCCTCAAGGCAGTAGTCAATTTGATGAAACCGCCGGGCGTCGGCCTGATCATAAGAACTGAAGCCAAAGGTCAAAACGAAAACGAATTGTTCGACGATTTCGAACTGCTCTGGGACAGATGGCAAACCGTCGTCTCCGAAGCTGAGGCAGCAATCGGACCAGCGCTTATCTATCGCGATCAGGACTTGCTCTATCGCGTCATTCGCGACGCCTATTCGCATGACGTGCAAGAAATAATTGTCGACACGCAAGACGGTCAAAGGCGCGCCGCGGAGTATCTGGAAGGCTGGGCAAGCAGACAGACCAAGGTGCTCGCTCACGGCGGCGATACCAGCTTGCTGGTCTCCAAAGGCGTCGACAGAGAAATAGAAGCAGCGCTTTCCGACCGCGTCGAATTGCCTTCCGGCGGTCACCTCAATATTCAGCCTACTGAAGCTCTGACGGTTATCGATGTCAACTCCGGCCGTTTCACATCTTCAAGAACCCAGGCCGAAACAGTCAGACGCACCAATTTGGAAGCAGCGCAAGAAATCTCCCGGCAACTCAGACTGCGCAATATCGGCGGCATGGTGATCGTCGACTTTATCGATATGGACAGCAGAAAAGACCAGCAGCAAGTGTTGGAAATCTTCCAGCGCGCCCTGGAGGAAGACCGTGCCAAGCCGCAAATCGGACAATTGTCGGATCTGGGGTTGGTGGAACTGACGCGCAGAAGACAGGGACAAAGCTTGAGAGAACTTTTCACCGTCCACTGCACGCACTGCCACGGAATCGGCGTCACACCGACACTAGAAATCGGGCACGGCACAAGCCGTACAGTGATTACTTTTCGCTCCCAAGACGAGGATACTTCGAAATCAAGCCGTCAAAACCAGAGACGCAACGCTCAAAATCGCGGCGGCTCAGTCCTTCGCGCCGCTACAGCAATGGGTGGACGCGTAGTGCCGACAGTCAATGTGGAAGAAGCGCAAGAGAGTTTTGATGACGCTATGCCGTTTGTTCCTGAAGACATCCTCGATCAAGTCCCAGATGATTTGCTCGACGATAAGCACAGCAAACAAGCTCTCAAACACGGCGCCTTCAATCGTGTTGTAGACGACGAAGATGAAGGTGCAGACGAAGCCGACGTAGTGGAAAGCGAGGAAGTCCTCGAATTGCACACCGAGAATTTCGCTCCTCCGACATCTATCGTTGAAGAAAGCCTGGTGGAAGACGACAGCCCATTCCATGAGCTTGACGAGAGCATCTCGGCAGTCGAGCGCGTTTTCAATGAAATGGGCGAAGCGCCCGATACCTCTGGCGACGACCAGGATGACGATGAGAACGAAGATGAGACCGAAACCATCATCGTTATCGACACTGATGCCGAAAGACCCGTACTGACAGAGCACTCGGATTCATTGACCGAGGAGCCCTACGAAGCTCAGGAATCAAGCCATGTCTCTTCCCA
>JADZFV010000213.1 GCA_020854255.1 Candidatus Melainabacteria bacterium
AACATCTAATCAAACCATTGATGCCTGCTCTGGTCAGTTATTGGAGAGCCATTCATGTTCCGCCCTTGATCGTCTCATATGCGTTTTTCGTCATCAGTGGTTTACTGTCGATTGTGAATTTGTGGAGCGGGCGGCGGCGGATGACTGCAGCTGCATGCCTTTTGGCTTTGCTGGTATGCCTTTTGAGCATCTACCTCGGCACGCTGAAGCGGGCGGACGCTCAGACCATACAGCTTGGTTTTTGGCTCGGACTGTGCATCTCTTGCGCGGCCGCATGCGGGCTGTTTTTGTGGGAAGGGAAAAGACCATTTGTTCCGACCAAGCTTAGTGACCTGGCAGATGGTCTATCGCAAAAATCAATCGCCATCGCTTTTCCACTTTTGACCTTCGGAATTATTACCGGTGCGCTCTGGGCAAATCACGCATGGGGCGCATACTGGACCTGGGATCCCAAGGAATCAATGTCTCTGGCGACATGGCTCAGCTATGCGGCATATCTGCATCTTCGCTCCCACAGCAGTTGCAGAAGCGATACTTTGTCTTTGTGCGCGTTTCTGGGGCTTTTATTGACGATTTTGACCTATCTCGGATTTACGTTTTTGGATTTGGGTGGACTCCACACATATGGAAATATAACCTGACCAGGTCCTGCTTCAGAAAGCACGATCTGGCCACCGCCAGGTGTTCATTCCTGGGAACGATCCGGGATCAAACAGGAGGAAGTTAACTTGATTTTTCAGCAGAGGAACTCAATGCAATGAAGCAAACACGCAACGGATCAGCCAAAACATCAAAAATCAAAAATCAGGCTTGCAATCAAGGTAAGTCGGACCAATTGGAAGAAATGCCTGTCAAGATCTTGATACGTCCGCAATTGAAGCGCCCCGCCCAGAAAGCAAGAGTCAAGTAGCAATCGAGACTCGATGGCTGACAGGCATCCAATGCAAAGACTGAGCAAATTCAACTTTCTTGTCGCAGTTGAGGGAGCAAGCGAAAGTTGGCTGATTTACAATGCACTGACTGATCGGGGTATCCTGGTGGATGCGCCGACGGCAAGAAGTGTGTCATCCGTCCTCAAGCGAATACCGGGAAGAAAGCCTGTTTGGAGGTATGCCAAAAACGCGGGCGCTGAGGCGCGACTGGCAAGGATCGTAGAAACAGTGCCCGAGGCAGTTGCAGTTGAGTTAAAGAAGCTGGCGTTTCTGGTTGAACCGGGCGAGGAAGAGCTGTGCCTGGAAAACATGGTCGGAAGTTTTTTACGCCCTTCTTGCTTGAAACTGACAATAGCCTATTCGGCGCGCTGCCAGATGGCCTGCAGCTATTGTTTTCAATCGGGACGCGATACTGCTTTGCGTCAAGATCCAGGTTTGATTGAAAAAACAATCGCATGGTCCGAAAAATACATCTTGGATCACGCCATGAAGTCCGTACACCTGGGTCTGTTCGGCGGCGAGCCGCTTTTGGACTACGAGATTGGACTGGCTTATGCAAGAGAATTCAAGCAACTCTGCGATCGTTTATCCATTCCTCTGGAAATCAGTTTGACCACCAATGGTTTGAATCTCTCCAACCGGATTCTTCATGAGCTTCGCTCCTCAGGCCTGACTTATGTTCGCATCACACTGGATGGGCCACCTGAAGTGCACGACCTGAGGCGTCCGACTCTTAGCGGATCAGGCACATTCGAGCGGATATTTACGAATTTAAAGACGGCCGCCAGCCTGGACGGATTTGGAATCGGTGTTGCCGTCAATGTGGATGAAACTACGGCAAACTCCATCGATGCCCTTCTGGACATTCTGCAAGCTGCCGGCCTCAATGACGATGTTGAAATGATTCTAGAGCCTGTGGTGCCGAAAATGTCAGACTGTGCACCCGGAACGTACAGTCCGGAAAGAATGCTGGATAACATCGCCAAAGTATTTCTTCGGGTTGTTGACAGACAGTTCTCAACGCCCTTGTTGCCAGGACTATGCGGCAGCTGCAATGTAACGCAGGAAAACAGCTTCGTAATCGATTGGAATGGAGACTTGTTCCGCTGTAGTTTTACGATGCTTGAAAAATCCATGTCCTGCGGAAGCATACGTGCCGACTTGAAAAATGGAGAGATTGCAGCCGCCTGCGATGCGCAAAAAACCTTTGCTCGTGCTGCCGGTGCTTTGAATGACTGCCAGGAAAAACAATGCCCTTATCTTCCGCTTTGCGCGGGCGGTTGTCGTTATCAGGCCTGGCTGAAGAAAGGCGACTGGTCCGCGCCAAATTGTCCCTTGCGTCTTTTTGATAAAATCGCAGCCGATGCTTTTGCCCACTCGTTTGGTCTCAAAACTCAGAGGCATTAGTTTTAGCGAGTCTTGCTCAATCGGCTCCGGGCGTCGCACACTTTTGCTTTAACGATTCAGTGCATTGTCTTTCAAAATCAGTCCCCCTGAATAACGAGGAGTACAAATAGAGTAATGAAACTGCTTCTAACATCAGTATTTGGCCCGTTCGGCGTAGACGATGATTACGGAAGACGTCTGAATGTGATGGAGCTATTTCACAACCAGGTAACCAGAGAGCAGGGATTGTTCTCACTGAGAATCAACCATCCGAGCTTCGGTTTGTACCTTATTGCTGAAAATCTCGAGATACCAACAGCGGTGCTCGACTTTCCATCGCTCGATCGCTTTATTGAAGAAGTGAAAAAAGGCTACGACTACATCGGCATCTCTTCTATTGTCGCCAATTTCTGCAAAGTAAAAAAAATGGTGGAGATAATTCGAGAAGTGTCGCCTGAGTCCAAAATCATAATCGGAGGACACTGCACGAGTATACCGGGCATTGAAAGATTGATAGACAGCGACTATATCAGCCGGGGAGAAGGTGTCAGTTGGTTCAGAAGAATGCTGGGAGAGGAAATTGACAAACCTGTTCGACACCCGGCGATTTATTCAACATTGCAAAGAAGCGTCATGGGTGTGCCGCAACCTGCTACTGCCGGCGTCATCATTCCCGGGCTGGGATGCATTAACGCCTGCTCGTTTTGCGCGACATCGCACCACTTCGACAAGAAGTACGTGGGCTACTTGAATACAGGAAAAGAACTTTATGCGGCCCTTTGCGAAATAGAAAAGAAATTAGGCTGTTACGAGTTTTTCGTCATGGATGAGAATTTCCTGAAAAACCTCCCACGCGCAAAAGAGCTGCTTGCCGAGATGGAGAGAGACAATAAATACTTCTATATGGGTGTATTTTCTTCTGCTGAAACAGTGGCCGCATGTGGAGTCGAATTCATGGCCAAGTTGGGCATCGATTTCGTCTGGATCGGCATAGAGTCGAAGCAATCGATGTTTGCAAAAACCAAAGGCGTCGATTTAAAAGCGATGATTCAAGAGCTGAGGAAATACGGCATTCAGGTTTTAGGGTCGGCCATTCTCTTTCTGGACCATCACACCAAGGAAAATATTCAAGAAGACATTGACTTTGTCATTGGGCTTGAAACCGATTTCGTGCAATTCATGGAATTGGGTCCATTGCCGGGAACAGCACTGTATAAAGAGTATGAGGCTGA
>JADZFV010000214.1 GCA_020854255.1 Candidatus Melainabacteria bacterium
ATTGCACTGGCGAGCTGAATTTACAGGCGGACATGCTGTCTGTCTAACCGCGCATCCAGCTCAATAGCAGCGATGAAAGTTTGTGCGCTTTGTCAGCGCTTGCGGGCAGCGGCCGCGCCTGAAGCCGGCTCACTCCTTCATCTCGGCGAGCTCGATGGTGATGAGGTGCTGGTTGTGCACCTGCTGCGCGATCAGATCATCGATTTCGTCGGCGGAGAGTTCCGTGACAAGTTTGAACGTGACGTTGCCGTCGTTCTTGGACAGGCTCTCCAACTTGGCGCGCTCGCTGAAAAGCTTGCGGACTTCGTTGAAGTGCTCTTCTCGGCAGACTATGCGGATGGCATGCCCACCTGCGTCTGTGTTCGGGAAGACCCAGTAGCTGAGCTGGACGGCGGTGATCGTCAGCAGTGCGACAGCAACTGCAGGCGAAAAGAAGCCATATCCCAGCATGATGCCGATGCCGGCGGTGAAAAGAATTGTCGCTGCAGTGGTCACGCCGGAGGTCGTCCAGCCCTTGCGGGTAATGACGCCCATGCCGATGAAACCCAGCGCCGGCAGAATTTGACCGGCGATGCGAGTGGCATCACCTGTGCCTGCTGCCTTTACGACCATGGCGCCCATCAGTGTGATGATGCAAGAACTCACGCAGACAAGCAAGTGGGTCCGAACACCGGCGATCTTGTTTCGATGGCGGCGCTCGAGTCCGATACCAGCACCAAGAGCCATTGCAAGCAGGACATGCGGCATGTAACCGCTCATCTGTTGCACAATCGGGCTGGCCAAGATATCAGTCATCAGATTATTGAACATTTTCAGGTCTCCTTTCTCCGATAGCCGAACAACATCGCCAGCCAGCCGAACTCGCGCGAACGCAAGCTCTCAGGGTCTACGCCAGGCGTCGACCGTGCTGTGAAAGTGAAGGTGTTGCCTCAGGAGAGTTATTTGCCTGGATTGAAAGTCATTGCCGGCACTCAGCGAGAGTGTAAACAGTGGCCTTTAATCCAGGCGACATAGAAGTTAGAGGTTGAACGATAGGGAAAGTAGTTGGTTGTTCTCGGGTGAAGTAAAGAAGGTGGTATCCATGACTTTAATGTCGGGGGCGTCTTGAACCAACAGCGGCGAAAATCTCTGGTATATAAGTTTTTGTAATCAATGAGCTTTTCCCTTAGCAGAGTACTTAAATACGCCTTATGTAAGGTGATGGCGCGCCCCAAAATGGCGAATTTGCAAGGCTGTGTAGCCGCTTGACAGCTCGCTATAAGTGGCATCTCAGGAACCCTTGCAGATTAGCACCGCTAGCGCATATGCGGTTTGCGCTAATGGTTGCTGGCACGGGCTTGCGCAAGCTTGAAGCAAGTCATCTCCGCAGCGCTTAAGTGTTACCCTGAATTCAGGGTCTCTATCAGCAAAAACTTTTCTGCGACGCGCATCAAATGCCCGCAAAACTTACACTTACCCATAAGCTTTGCCTGGCGGTCTTGGTGCCTCTTTCTGTCAATGTTTACCTGTATTCGGAAACCCAGAGGCAGGTTAAGTCGCTCGAGAAGCAGGTCGAGGAGCTGGAAAGCCGGCGTGCCGAGGCCAGCACCGCAAACAGCATCATTACCAATGTAGTCTTTGCGCTTCAGGCGTTGATGCAATACAAAATGTTTCACGACAAAAGAGAAAAAATTGAATTCGACTCTTACATGCAAAAAATGCACGACGACATTGCGGCTTTGGAAGTCTTGTTGACGACAAAATTGAACGATCCGGCAGCAGCTTCGAAAATCCACTTTCTTTATGCCGAGCTGCTGCACTCCCTGAAGGAGTCCGATTTTAGACCGGATGCGGACAATCAGTTCGGTTCGTTTTTTGAAGATCTGGAGAGAAACAAGCGTGTGAAGCGAGCGATGATTTCTTTGATTGAAACTCTCAGGGCAATCGACAAAAAAGCAAAGATTGCAGTCGAAACAGGTGTGGTGGCAGAAACAGCGCAGAGAGCGCGGTTTCGAAATTTCTTTGATCTGACTCTCTTGTTGAATTCACTCTTTTCTGCAATTTTTGCGCTCTATGTCTCTCAGTTTATTGTTCGCCGTGTCACTGCGATCAGAGAAAATTACAGGCGTCTCGCCGATCATCAGCCGCTTTTGCCGTCAATGAAATTTGATGATGAATTGGGAGAACTGGACAACAGTTTTCGCGCCATGGCCGAAAATTTGGAAGCCGGCCGACAGGCGCAATTGGAAATGATGCAGCAAATTGCCACTTCGAGAGACAAACTGCAAACAGTAATTGATGCCCTTCCATCGGCACTTTTCATCACTGATTCGGAAGGTCGTGTCGAGTCCGTAAATAAGTTTGCCAAAGATTGTTTCAACATCGACCTCAATTATTTTCACGAACAAACTTTGACAAAATTGTTTCAATTAAATCCTGAGATGCGAGCGAATTTTATTTCCATGCTGGTCAGAGAAACAGTCAGCGCACCAATGGATCTCTTTGCCGTAACCGCCGAGAAAGAGTTGGTACCCGTCAAAGTTTCCACTGTTTGCTTCGACAGCAACGATCAGAAAAAATACCTGACAGTTGTTACAGATGAAACCGAATCTTTTAGACTTATACAAGCAAAATCCGACTTCTTTTCGATGATCAGCCATGATATGCGAACGCCGCTTAGCACCATAAGCGGTGTCCTGCAAATGGCGATCAACGGTGCGCATGGAAAATTGAATGAAGAAACATCAGAGCGTTTGAATGTGGCTCTTAATAACAGTTCTGTGCTATTGGAGCTGGTAAATCGACTCCTGCAGATCGAACAGATCGCTGCCAGTGATATCGAATTAAATCCTGAGGTCATCGATATTTCGGAAATTGCTACTGATGTGGTTTTACTGATTGCTCCTCAACTGGAGAGCAAGAATTTGAGACTGATCAATGAAATCCAGAGCCAATCAGTGTTTGCTGACCGCTCCTATATTCAGGAAGTGGTTATCAATTTGGTGTCGAACGCAATCAAATATTCACCTGAAGGTGGCGAAATCCGACTTTCAAACAAGACAGACGACAAGCAAACATTCTTTGAAGTTTCCGATCAGGGGCCCGGTGTACCGGCATCAAAAAAGAAAACGATTTTCGAGCGCTTCAAACAAGCCGACAAAAAGCGCGATTCAAAAATCGGTTTTGGCCTCGGTCTGGCCATCTGCAAAGCCATTGTTTCGCAGCACGGTGGATCGATCGGCGTTCGTGATGCAGATGGAAAGGGTTCTGTATTTTGGTTCAGTTTGGAGTCGAGAAACGGCAATTAGATCCCGTTTCCATTGTAGTGCAAAAAGGTGAAAGGCGCAGAACCTGAGTCCTGCGCCTTTCGAAGTGGTTGAGATGATCCTTACCTTACCTAATCCAGTAATACCGTAGGGTTCAGATCGAGACAGCTTACCTTCTCTTACCGCTCTTCTTAGCGGCTTTCTTAGCTGGCTTAGCAGCTTTCTTAGCTGGCTTAGCAGCTGCTTTCTTAGCAGGCTTAGCAGCTTTCGGTTTTGCAAGAACCAAAGTAGGTTGCTTGGCGCGACCATTTACGATGTCCTTGAGTTCTTTTCCAGCGCGGAAAGCAGGAACGCGTGCTGCAGCAATTTTCAGCGGAGCAAGAGTTCTTGGGTTACGGCCGGTGCGTGCTTTACGATTACGACGTTCAAATGTTCCGAATCCGACAAGGGTAACCTTATCGCCTTTGGAAAGAGCGCCAGTGATGGTGTGAATGAAAGCAGAAAGAGTTCTGGTCACTTCAGACTTAGCTTGACCTGTGGTCTTTGCTACATTTTCGACGAGCTCAGCTCGGTTCATTCGATTTCCTCCTTATTGGAAATACTCATCCCAACCCACAAGCACGAATACTATCACCGCATAATTGAATACACAATAGATTCCGTCTGCAAATTCGGAAAATTCTTTTTTGACCTCTCGTTCAAACAATGATGCGCAGGTGATTGTAGAGTGCCGTCAGTTTTGCCTTTCGCGGAAATTATGATGACAGCGTTTGTTTTGAGCCAACAAAAATTTTGCGAATTCCATAACGACATAGCCATCAGATGTTTAAAAGGATCCTTCCGGGTCGATTCCGTAAAACCATGATGGGGTTTGGTTTTCATGAGGTTTGAGCCGACTTGATTTTGCTTGAAAATTCACCGCGCGATATTTCTCGAAGATCTATAATGCACATCCATATCGGTACAAAAACAGCTACGAATCTGGCTGCACGGAAAAGGGTTTTACTCATGACAACCTGTTGCTTTGATCGCATCATCACCGCTTCAATTGTGACGATAGTTTGCGGATTGAGTCCCTGTGCTGCATTTGCGCAATCGCAAGATAAAACGGCAGCATCTACCCCGGCCAGCGGCCGGGTAAACGATCTGTCGAAAACAACGATCACACAAGTTAAAAAAACAGCGCCCGTGGCGAGTGCAGAGCCTAAAGCGACAACAGCCGCTCAGGTCGAGGTTCAAAAAGCTCAAGTGACAAAGTCGACAATTAATATGCAGGAGCATTTCAAAAACGGCTGGCAGATGTACCTGCAAAACCCCAACCATACCGGTTCTGGGTCATTGATGGGCTTAGTGCCCAAAGGAAATTTGCGTTGGAGTTTTCCTGCCGAGGGTGCAGTTGATACTTCAGCGGCCGTTTATCACGGGGCTGTATATGTGGGCTCTGACGATAGCTGCTTGTACGCGCTCGACGAAAAAACTGGCCGAATGGTTTGGAGAAGAAAACTGGGCGACAAAGTGAAATCCTCACCGGCAGTTGACGACAACGTTGTTGTGGTTGGATGCGAGGACAGAAAATTGTATGGCGTCGATGCGCGGACCGGAAAGATTCTCTGGACGATGGACACGCAAGACCGCATCTCATCTTCGCCTACGGTCTTCAATGGCGTTGCCTATGTCGGCGGTTGGGATGGATTTGTATATGCTGTCGATATTCATACTGGCGCCGTGAAATGGAAATTCCAGGGCGAAGGCCGCATTACGTCTTCGCCAGGCCTGACTGGCGATTCCATTGTTGTGACGTCGCATGGTGGATACATCTATAAGTTGTCCATGCATGACGGCCTTCTCGAATGGCATTTCAAAACAGGAAGCAAAATCTTTTCGTCACCTCTAATAATGGATGGGTTTGTCTATGTCGGTGGATGGGACAAAATGTTCTACTGTGTCGATCTTTCTAACGGCAAACTAAAATGGAAAGTGTCAGGGGCTGAGAGTTACAGCGTTTCACCCGTGGGAGCGAACGGAAAGATTTTTGTCGGCAA
>JADZFV010000215.1 GCA_020854255.1 Candidatus Melainabacteria bacterium
AACTACTTCAGAGAGTACTAGGCTTCCTAATTTGCGTAGCGGCAATTAAGGCAAATCGACACTGAAAAAGCGAGAATCACATCACTTCGATTTCGCAAATCAAACCATATCCAAAACATACAGACGACGCATCCGTCTGATCGGTCGAAAGATTGAACTTTTTGGAGACCATTTACGTATTCATATCCAGGCAGGTTGCATGGAGTGCGTACAAATGAAGCTAACGCTGAAATCCTTGGAATCTCTACTGACTTCCTCTCTCTTGAATATTGATGCTCGAATGAACAAAATAGATAAACGAATTGACAGAATGCAATCCGACTTACCTTGCGACCTTAACTTTAATGTTTATGACAGGCTGGATATTCTTAGCTTGAAGTTGGATGCACACCGCAAAGAGACAGCCGAAAAATTTGAAGAAGTTGGCGAGAGATTTGATAGACTCGAAGCCAGATTCGACGCGCTCGAAGCCAGATTCGACAATCTCGAAGCCAGATTCACCAAGCTTGAAGCTGATGTGCGTGAAATGCCAGGGCGCATTATGGAGGAGCTGGCAAACATGCTCTGGCCACATCTTTCACATAACGACATCAAGCATCTCGAGCACGATAGGCGACTCAAAGCACTTGAGACAAAAGCAAACCTTTCACGCCGCTTTTTTTATTACTCAATGCATTGAATTTAATTGCGTAATAACATAGGCATCAGAGTGCATCATCCGCCTGCGGATTTGGAGAACACGGAAGTACGGATGAGAACGGGTGTAGTGTGTAAGAAAGTGTAAAAACGCGCATTCGGGTTCATGAGCCACAAAGGCAACTATGCAGTCAGACCCACTCTCGCCGGAGCGCACTCATCCAAAAAGGACGATGCGGACGCCGCCCTTGAATTAAAAACGATCCGCAGAAATAAGTACAAACTTTTCGGAGCACTATGCGTTCATCCAGCGTTCACTCAACTAATTTAAATTGATGAAGTTGGTAGCCAGAGAGAGTGAAAGATGAATAGTTCTCCAAAAGTAGTGCTTGTGTTGGGCGCCAACGGCAGTCTCGGAAGCGCTGTCTGTCGTTTGCTCGCGGGCGGTGGCTACAAAGTCGTCTGTGCAGGAAGGAATAAACAAGCCATCAACGAATTGGCTGACCAGCTAGGGACAATCGGAATCGCCTGCGATGCCAGCGATTTCGCCAGCATGGCTACTTGTTTCGAGGAAGCATTGATTGAAGTCGGAAGGTTAGACGGTCTGGTTAATGCAGTCGGCTCGCTCCATCTCAAGCCTGCTCACTCGACCACTGAAGAAGACTGGATCAAAACAATTCAGACAAATCTAAGTTCTGCATTTGCATGCGTCAAGTACGGCGCCAGAGCGATGATGGCAAACGGAGGCTCCATCGTACTGGTCTCGTCAGCTGCTGCTTTCACGGGTATGCCCAACCACGAAGCTATTGCCGCAGCAAAAGGAGGAGTCGCATCTTTGTCGCGCGCAGCCGCTGCTACTTATGCACGTCACAAGATTCGCGTAAATTGCATCGCGCCTGGTCTTATGGATACAAACTTGACCAGAGGTATAACCAGCAATAAGACACAACTTGAAGCCTCCACCCAGATGCATCCTCTGGGGCGCATCGGCACCCCGGATGATATTGCTCCAGCGGTGGAATGGTTGCTCAGCGAAAAAAGCAGCTGGGTGACAGGTGAGGAGATAAAGATTGACGGTGGGCTATCGTCTTTGAGAGGAAGAGCCCTGGCTCGGGCAGGATCATAGAGGAACCCAAATCTCGTTGCGCCTCATGAATGGCAGCGTCCAGGGTGGATTGTAGAACGCACGCAGCGCATCACCGGCAGCCTCTAAATGCTGACGCTTCAACCAAATAATAAGCTGCTCTTCATGCTTGCGACAATTCTCATCGCTGGAAAAACCGGAAAATCTAATTACAGCAAATCTACGAGGCGCCAGTTTATACAATTTAATTCGTTTATCAATTGGCTCAGGCAGTGTATCCAGGCTGTATTTTGAGGGCATGTAAAAACGCATAGTCATATTCTTTTTGTCCACGGCTGTCGTCACAGGAACAGTCATGGCAATCTTCTCAGCTGTCAGCTTTTCGGTAACCGGCACGGTCATTGCGATTTTTGTCTTTGATGTGTTCTTGCCGAAAATGTATCCGGCTAAAATTTTGAATGCATTGTTTGCTGAATATTCGCCACGCCCAGGTACTTCTACCTCAGCAGCGATGACACTTGGATAGCTGCGTATCTCGAAGTCTCCTTCTCGGCTATCCACTGAGTAATCTGGTTCTTCGTATTTTGTCAGAACATCGTTACGGATAACCAGACCTAATCCCGCCGCTCCGGCGGCAGCGGCCAGTAACACTATTGGTCGGATTCTCATGAGACTTCTCCCTGCTGGACTGCCTTCAACTGCAGAGTCTGCTCTTGCAAACTCGACTTGCGTGTCTTCTCTAAAATTTCGCGCTGAGATGCCTTCGCGACTCCGCTGAGCATGCCGGTGAATATGAACTCGTGAAGAGGTGAGACAGCGAACCAATAAGCTAACCCCAAGAGCCCCGAAGGGAGAAACCGAGCGATCTGCAGTATCTCCGTTCTATTCTCGCCTGTCTGCTTGATCTGAAACTCCAGAGCCGCTTCTCCAGGCAATTTCATCTCTGCAATCAAAAGCAGACGTTTCTCTCGCTCCGCAGACTTCACTCGCCAGAAATCAACGGCGTCACCAGTACGCAATTCATCAGGATCTCTCCTTCCCAGCCTGAGACCGATACCACCCCACAAGAAATCTAACAGACCCCGCAAGCGCCACAACCAGTTGGCATAATACCAGCCAGTCGTGCCACCTATTCTGGCTACCGCTTTCCACGCATCGGCGGCCGTCCCTTCGATCGTGACTCTGCGGACATCAGAAAATACCGCTCCGCCAGCCCATTGCGGATCGCTCGAGCTGAACCATTCGACAGGCGGCATTCGCCCGGCGTCGGTCCAATGACTTTCAACTTTGTGATGTTGAATTCGGTCGATAGCAATTTTTATAGCTGCCGCACAAGTCAAAAGATCTTGTGGAATGATCTCTGTGATTTTTGATTCTCTGCACACGGCAGGGTTTCTCAGACCTTCCGCAAGTGGGCGGGCAATGTAGGCAGGAACAGGAGTGACGAAATTTATCCAATAAGAACTCAAACGCGGAGTGAACACAGGCACCGGAACGATTATAGGAACCGGCAGTCCGGCTTCGCGAGCGTAGGTCTCCATAAGCTGGCGATAGGTGAGCACTTCAGGCCCGCCAATATCGAAAGTTCGATCGAACGTCTCACCCAGGCGCAGTGCTTTGAGCAGGTAGTGCAGAACGTTGCGTATCGCTATAGGCTGCGACGTGGTACTCACCCAGCGCGGTGTCACCATCACCGGCAAGCGGTCTGTTAGATATCTGAGAATCTCGAAAGATGCACTGCCTGAGCCAATTATCATTGCCGCGCGTAAGATAGTGACCGGAAATTTTGCACCCCTTAAAATCTCTGCGACTTCTGCGCGCGACCGCAAATGTTTGGAAAGGTTGGCTTCGTCTTCACCCAGACCACCCAGGTAGATGAGCTGGCAGAGACCATTCTCTTCTCCGACCTTGACCATATTGCCCGCCGCCAGTTTGTCGGCTTGCGCGAAATCTTTGCTCTCAGGATTCATCGAATGCATCAAGTAATAGACCACATCACATCCTTCCACAGCTTGCCTGGTTGATTCCAGATCTTTCAAATCCAGTTGGTGAAGCTCTACCATAGGATTAGTCGCCCACGAGCGCGTCGCCAATTTTTCAAGCGATCGACCGGCAGCGCGGACCCTGACACCCTCAGAAAGAAGCATAGGCACCAGACGACTTCCTACATACCCTGTGGCACCAATAACCAGCACAGTGCCTGTCTTCTGTAATTGATCGTCGCTCATGTTTAAACCTTCATCTTTACAATAGCGATTATAGAAGCATCCGGTGAACCTTGAGTGAACAGAAAAAAAGCCGAGTGCAATTAAGCTGTCAAAACACAACCAAATTCCTGATCAGAGCTCTTCCTACTTGATCTTCGCAAGCCGCCCGAAATATGCGACGAACATTTTTATGCCGCCTGAAGCTTGCTGCCAATCGAAGTTTTCATTCACAGCGTGATAGCCGTGTTCGGGAAGTGACAATCCGAGGAAAACAATCGGTTTGCCGAGCACTTCCTTCATGCTCACAACAGCTCCAATGGAGCCTCCTTCACGGGTAAATGCCGGTTCCACACCGAAGGCATCTTTCATGGCACCGACTGCGGCGTCAGCAAACGGTCCTTTGAACTCGCCGAGAAAAGGCTTCAAGCTGCCTTCTTTTTCGATGATTACATCGGGCGCTTTCTCTTTGACGAATTTGGAGAATGCCTGGAAAACCTTTTCGGGATCTTGATCGCTGACCAGACGCATGCTGATTTTTGCTTCTGCCTGGTACGGAACAATTGTCTTCACGCCCGGTCCCTGATAGCCGCCGGATATTCCGTGCACTTCAAACGTCGGCTTAGCCCAGATTCTGAGCGAGCCATCTTTAGCATCGTCGGTGCGAAGGGAAATCAATTCATGTGCTTTTTTAAACCCATCAATTGAAAAACCGGATTTGACAAACTGGCTCGCTTCTTCATCACTCGGCTCACGGGCCCCGTCATAAAAGCCGGGAATATTGACCTTGCCTGTTTTCGCGTCATGGCACTGGTCGATCAATTGGCACAGTTCAGCAATCGGATTTCTGGCCAACCCGCCGGTTAACCCTGAATGCACATCCTTATTGCCTGTTTTTAGTTTCAGCAAAACGCCTTGCAATCCGCGCAATCCATAGGGAATCGCAGGGCGCTCGCGCGAAACCCAGATAGTGTCCGAGATGACCACTGAATCGCAGGCGAGCTTTTCTTTGTTCTGTTTCAAAAACTCTTCAAAATTGGGACTGCCGATTTCTTCCTCCAGCTCCCAAACGAATTTCACATTGACAGCAATCTTGTTTTTGTGCGCATAGGCTGCTGCATAGAGTACAGCCAGAGCCGGTCCTTTATCGTCAGTCGAGCCGCGCCCGCGATAAGTATCACCGTCAACTGACATGGAAAATGGTTGCGACTTCCATTCATCTGCATCGGCCGGTTGCACATCCAGGTGGTTGTATACAAGCACAGTTGGCGCGCTCTTATCGCTGACAAACCCGCCTATAACAACTGGGTTTCCATTCGTTTGAACTATTTCAGCCTCGCCGCCCATGCGCTTAATCAATGAGACCGCACAGTCTGCGGTGCGCAGAATTTCCGCCTTTCGCTCGGGATCCATGGAAACACCCGCCAGGTCGACCAATGTTTTCAAATCGGCTTCATAACCCTGACGCGAATCCGAAACATATTGCGTAAGCTCTGTCTTACTGTCGACTGGCATTCACCTTCTCCCAAATCAGTACTCAAAGCCCCGGCGGTTAGCAAAATTAGCAGCTCAATCGTCCAACAGGGTGGACGCCGACTTCTAGAGCAGCTCACGGGCATGTGTGAGTGATTATGGTGTACCAAAGCGGGCCGGATTTCAACAATTGACAATTGGCAAATCGAGGGGCGATGCCATGCGCCGCCCTACTGAACATCGTCGGGACGACACAGAAAATCACGCCAGGGACAAAGGTGGCGTCAAATCCACAGAATCTCTCACAGAGGCAAAATATTACGCGAGAAGTTCAGGTTTTTGCTGGCTCTTAGCTTTAGGCAGAGCCAAGTCGAGATCTTTGTATACGTCTGACACTTGGAAGTAGCCTTCCATGCGATAGGTCTCAGTAAGTTGATCGGTGCGCGGAGCGATTACCGAGATGGTCGGGTAATCAGTCAATTTCAGGTGGCTGGCCATGCGGCGCGCATATTCATCTTCTGCGGGTTTGCCTACAACAAAAACAGCCCGACTGGAAAGTCTCGACATCAAGTTGTCTTTGTCTGACTTCATTTCCTGAATTTGTCTGTTAAACAAAGGCGATGAGTCGTCACCAAAAACAACAACCATCGGTTTGTCGCTTTCCACCGCTTCTACAAAGGCATCGAGAGAATTATCGCGCCAGGAGATAGGAATTTGTTTTTCGAGTCCTCTTTCGAGATTTTCTAATCCTTTGTCTTTTGCAGGAAGTACAGAGGCAACGTCTCTATTTATAGTTGTGTAATTGACCGGTTGAACCACCATGTCTGTGTTGTTCAGATATCTGTAGTTTTCCGGCGACTTTACCGCTTGCTGTGTGGGAGCAAAATACTGAGTAGTAATAGGATTTCCATTAACCTGTGCCCGATTGCCATACAATTGAGGAGCGTCAGAATGCGATCCTCTATATCTGGTGGAGCCCGTGTCCGAGCCGCAGGTCATCGAATCGGATGATGCGTGGCAGCGTCCGCCGCCGGGATTTAATTCCGAATCCTGGCGAGTGTAACCCCAGGAATGGGCAAGACCGAGTGTGCGACGCGGGTTGAAATCAATGTTTTCTGCCATCGCGAATCTGGTGAATGGCAGAAAAGCCATCTCAGGCGTAATTTGCTGGTCTCCACCATTGGAGTTTTCAGTGCGAGGGGCCCAGGCATCCGAAACACTGGCAATAGCAAATTGTCCATCGCTGACACGCTTTTCTTCGAACTGCTCGGGCACAGAGGTGGTCGTGCCGCGAGCGGACTCTAGTAAGGTCATTAAGTTTCCTCCGGGACGTCCGGCATGGGATGGATATTAGTAGGTCCGCAACTCTGGTATCTAGCCAACCGCGCCATCAGCCTGGACATTAAACGTGGACATTTAATCTGAATTCGGCCGGCAAAACTGAAAACGCCTGCAGGCTGGCGTTTCTTTCAAGAAGCAGGATTGCGACTTTTGCCTATTCGGTCGCAACAGGGGCCCTGTCTGTCATTGTCAGACGCAGCCCACGCGACTCCATTTCGGCAAGGAAAAGCTTGACCGGAACGCTCATTTCCTGGCGCAAAACGCCGCGTTCTTTGATGTCGCCGCGGGCGATCATCTGGGCAATGATCGAGGCGGGAAACGCAGTCATGCGCATCATTGCCGTCAGTCGCTCCGCTTGATCGGAAAACTCTATGCCTTCCCAGACCAGCTGTCTGGGCTCCTTGTCCTTGACACCGGTCACGGTCACGCGCAGAAGAACAACGTCTGGCTCGCCTTTTGCCAGCTTCTGGTCCAAAAGGCAAATCAAGAGATCGCGTGGGATCACTTTGCCGCCCTTGATCTTCACAGGGTCTTTGCCCATCAGTCCCAGTTCTTGTAAAAGAGACATTTGCTGGCAATGACCTTTGTAGCGAATGGTCTTGTAGTCGAGGTGTTGAACTTTGCCTTCGTAGGTCCTGGGCAGAGTTGAAATGCCGCCGGATGTCGTGAATGCTTCCATCTCACCGAAGGGTTTGGGAAAATCCAGTGATTCGACCTCACTCAAAGGCGGCACTTGCATCAAGCGTCCGTCACGAATCAAAGTCACAGCTTCGGCATATTCATTGATCAAGCCTTCCAACGCAAAGACGTGGCTATAACCGAGGAAATTCTCGCTTTCCACTGGCAGTCCGCCCACGCGTATTCTAATTTCATACAGTTCATCGAGACTGTCGGCTGCAGCAACCGCCAGAATTGATACCAGCCCCGGTGCCAAACCGAGATCGGGCATGATGGTAATTTTGCGTTCTTTAGCCAGGTCATGGAGGAGAAACGTCTTCTCCACCACTGATTCATTGCCGCCCAGGTCGACGAAGTGAGTCTTCGCTTCCAGGGCAGCCTTGGCCAGCTCGTAATTGTTGTCGTAAGGAACGCAGCTGATGGCAACATCAACACTCTTCATCAGGGCGATTACATCGCTTTGCTTGGTAATGTCGAGTTGGACCGGAACAATTTTGGGATCGTTGAGCCGCTCGACCGCGTTTCCGACGCACTTGGCGTCCTTGTCGGCGACCACGACTTTCTCGACCTTCGGACTTCTGATCAGGTCGTAAACTGCCGCGTAACCCATACGGCCGGCACCAAGCACCAGAAATTTCACGTTCGTTACCTCTACTTACTTAGGTTTGCAATCATACTACAGCCCTCGACCCGGGTCGCGTTTTAATGAACCGAGCGCCGTTTGCCGCCATCTACGCAAATGGTTTGACCGGTCACATATTGCGCCTGCTGCGAGGCGAGAAATGCCGCCACGGCGCCGAATTCGTCGGCATCACCCAGCCGTTTAGCAGGGATTGAAGCAACGTAATCGACCATGTAATCTTCCTTGGACTGGCCAGTCATCTGGCGCCGGGACTCCATAAGCTCGTCTGTACGGGCTGTCTGTATCAATCCCGGGGCCAGGCAATTGACGGTCACCCCGTCAGCCGCCACTTCATCAGAGAGAGTTTTCAACATGGCTGTGACCGCCGAGCGAATACCGTTTGACAAGGCAAGATTTGCTATCGGCTCGATCACAGACAAAGAAGTGACAGTAATTATACGCCCCCACTTCTTCTCTTTCATGGAAGGCAAGAATGTCTGATTAAGCTCCACAATCGGCAGGAAAAGTTTGTCGAATGCTTCCTGCCAGTCGTGAGAACTGGTCGATTGCGCCGGTTTAGATTGCGGACCGCCGACATTGTGGACCAGTATGTCCAGAGCGCCGAATTTAGACTGCGTAAATCCGATCAATTTTTTTCTATCGGCTGCCGCACTCAAATCACCGGCAATAAATTCGACTTTGCCCTCAGACAATTTGCTCAGAACATCGGCTGACTGCTTTAATTTCGCTTGATCACGAGCGCTTATGATCAAGTCGACGCCTTCCTCTGCCAGCGCTTTGGCAATAGCAAAACCAAGTCCACGCGAAGCGGCGCACACCAGGGCGCGCTTGCCTTTAATTCCAAAATCCATGAATGCCTCTGTTTTTTTAGATTCAACGACTAAATCTTGTATTTATAGGAAATGGTTTTTGCCTCAGAGAAAAATTCCAGGCTGTAGCGACCGCCTTCGCGCCCAATGCCGGATGATTTCATGCCACCAAAGGGCGTGCGCAGATCACGGGCAAACCAGCAATTTACCCAGACCAAGCCAGTGCGAATACCATTGGAGACCCGATAACAACGGTCAACATCTTTGCTGAATACGGATGCAGAAAGCCCATACGGAGAGTCATTGACCATCTTGATCACATCTTCTTCTTTGGAAAACTGCACCACAGGCAATACCGGCCCAAAAATCTCTTCTTTGATCAATTTCGAATCATTGGGCAAATCGCAAAATACAGAAGGCGACAGGAAATAACCTTCGCCCAGTTCTTTCATGCGCTTGCCGCCAGTCATCAGCCTGCCATCCTTGCTGCCGATTTCCAGATAGCTTTCCACTTTATCCAAATGTTCTTTGCTTATAAGCGCGCCCATTTGAGTAATGTCTTTGGTCGGATCGCCGACTCTAATTGCCTTGACTCTTTGCAGCAATTTGTCTACCACCTGTTTTCTTACGCCTTCCTCTACAAAAAGGCGCGAGCCGGCCAGGCAAATCTGCCCTTGATTGCGATATGCAGCCCGCACCGCCGTTTCAACAGCCTCGTCGATATCGGCGTCGGCAAATATGACAGTGGCACCCTTGCCGCCTAACTCGAAGGAAACCTTTTTGAGCGTGACCGCGGCGGCACCCATGATCGCTCGTCCAGTGCCGGTTTCACCAGTAAAGCTAATGGCGCGGACATCAGGATGCCGGGTGAGAGCCTCGCCGGCGCTGTCTGCCCCCAATCCGTGCACAATGTTCAAAACGCCCTTGGGCAGCCCGGCCAGAGAGACGATGTCGGCCAGAAGAAATGCCGTGTACGGCGTCCACTCGGCCGGTTTCAAAACACACGTGTTGCCCATTGCCAGACACGGTGCGATCTTCCAGGTGGCCAGATAAAGGGGTAGATTCCAGGGCGTAATCAAACCAACCACACCAAGCGGTTCTCTCGAAACAATATGTCTTTCTCCGGGTGCTGAAGTATAGACTTCATCGCTCAAAGACTGGGCAAAATCGGAAAAGAAGTGAAAATTGAGAGCGGAGCGAGGAATGTCACCAGTCAAACTTTCTGTAATCGGTTTGCCGGTATCGAGAGTTTCGGCCTGTGCCAATTCTTCCTTGCGCGAAAGAATCAAATCGCCTATGCGGCGCAAGATCTCGCATCTTTCTTTCATCGACATGCGCGGCCACGGACCATTATCGAAAGCGTCTTTTGCACAGCCTACGGCCTGATCGATCTCGTCTCTGCCGCCCAGGGCGACGGTGGCGTGCACTTCGCCTGTCGCCGGATTGAATGAGTCAAAACTCTGGCCTGACTTGGATGCGACATAATCGCCGCCGATGAAATGATGAAGGTGCCTGACCTTTCGTTTCACTTGTGTCGTCACGCTAAACCCCCTCTTCTGTATTTTCGTGCGCCATGGCGATCGCCTTAATCTCGATGAAATTGTGTCCGGGCAAATCAGCTACAGCCACAGTCGTGCGCGCCGGAGGGCATTTGGACGTAAAGTGCTCAGCCCAGATTTTATTGTATTTGTCGAAGTCGTCCATCGATTTCAGAAATACGGTGGCGTCAATCACATCGGCAAGTGACAGGTCGGCTGCAGCAAGAACAAGGGAAAGATTTTTCAAAACACCGCGCGTCTGCGCCTCGATGTCATAGGCTGTTACCCTTCCGTCGGCATCCAGCGTTATGCCCGACTCGATTCCAGTCTTCGCGTCACGGCATCCCTGTCCGGCCACGAACACAAGCGAGCCCACCTGCACAGCATGCGAATAAGAGCCAAGTACCCGGGGTGCTCGGCTCTCCGGATTGATCTGCTTGCGTTCCATCGACTGGGTAGCCGTCATCGACACCTCCGACACCGGTTATGAAGCCCTCAATAGTACCAGAGCAAGAGCTCTGTATAATAGCTGCCGGCCTTCGCATCAGGCAGCAAATCTCTCTACAGATGACGTACACGATAATTGACATCTCTCAACCCGTTTCTTCGAGCACTGCTTGCTTTCCTGGAGACACGCCTTTCAGTCGGCAGGTGACACTCAGGCTGGAGGAAGGCGCCACTGTCAACTTGACGTCCTTTACAATGAGCCCGCATGTGGGCACGCACGCCGATGCGCCCAGCCACATACAGGGGCATCTGGAGGACAATCACGGCATGGTCTCCGGCATGCCCCTGCTTCCTTATATAGGCCTTTGTGCCGTGCTTGATGTTTCACCCCTGGCCGACGGCATTACAAAACAACATTTTGAAAAGGCTGCCGATGGCTTTCCGGAGTTGCCACCGCGGGTGGTGTTCAAAACACAAAAGAATTTGCGTTTTGACGTATGGGAAGGCAAGTACGCGCACTTTACTGTAGAACTTATCGAGGCGCTAAGAGCCTGCGGCATCATTATGGCCGGGCTCGACACGCCCTCGGTCGACCATATAGCTTCGAAAGATCTCGAAGTTCATCATGCCATGATGAAAGCCGGATTCAGCTGGCTGGAAAACCTCGATCTGACTAAAGCGGATCAAGGTATTTATTTCCTTTCGGCTGCGCCATTGAAACTGACAGAGCTTGAAGCATCGCCGGTTAGAGCGGTTCTTATCAAGGATCTGGTCTAAAATTTCTCAACGAAAAAGGAAACCACTTAAATGTTATTTGGAAAAAAGTGCTCATTGATCGGCGTGGTGCATGTCCACTCTCTGCCAGGTTCTTCAGGATATTCCGGGAGCATGGAGCAAGTTTTTTCCTATGCCTTTACCGACGCTACCGCATACCGGGAAGGTGGAGTCGATGCCATCTTGGTGGAAAACATGCATGATGTGCCTTATCTGACTGGTTATGTAGAGCCTGAGACAACCGCAGCGATGACTGTTATTGCCAACGCCGTAAAAGTTGAGACAAAACTGCCGGTGGGCGTTCAGCTACTGGCCGGTGCAAACCTGGAAGCCCTGGGCGTGGCAGTGGCATGCAATCTCGATTTCATACGTGTGGAAGGCTTTGTCTTTGCCCATGTCGGAGACGAGGGGATACACGATTCATGCGCGGCTAAATTGGTCAGGCGTCGGGCCAATTTGAGAGCCGGGCATATCAAAATATTTGCCGACATCAAAAAGAAGCATTCCGCCCATGCCATCACGGGCGATGTCAGTCTATTGGAGACGGCGGAAGCGGCCGCATTTTTCAAAGCGGACGGAGTAATCGTAAGCGGAGCGGCAACCGGCAAGGAGCCAGCCCGAGAGGATGTCGAATCACTCAGGCATGGAGCCGGATTGCCTGTGCTCATAGGCTCCGGAATCACACCGGAAAACATTCCTGAGTATGCGCCGCTTGTTGACGGGCTGATTGTCGGATCTTCAGCCAAGTACGACGGGCACTGGGAAAACGCAGTCGATGCCGTAAGAGTCAAGAAACTCTCTCAAGCAATCGCAAAATTCAAATAGCCAAACTACTCCCGTCCGCTGCGCGCTTTCATCAGCGCCGCAAAGGGATCCCCGCCTGAGCTGGCGGCAGGACGCGAGCTGCCGGAGCTGCTGTAAGCACGGCGCGGCGGTTTTCTTTCCGCGCGTCTCAACATATCGTGCGAGTCATGAGCGCGACGCACCGATCTATCCGGCTCCTCGCTGGATGTAGTGGTGCTGTAGGCCCGGCGATGCGGTTTTTCCACTTCGCCTGCCGTTTCACGAGATGCCGCTGTCTTGATGGGCTTTGTAGAAGGCGGCTGTTTTGGTGTTTTCACAACCTGAGGCGTCTCAACTCCACTCGGCTCGGCAGTCTTTGTGACGGCAGGATTGGTCGCTTGGGCAGTGGGAGAAGGAGAAGGAGAAGGAGAAGGAGCAGTAGTTGAAGATTGCACAGGCGTCGTCTTACTTGGACTGGTTGCGGGCGCCTGAGTGGGAGCCTGTGCTTGCGGCGGATTGGCCGCCGGTTTGGTGACTGCATGGACAATAATGCCGCCGGCAGCGATCAAGAGTGCGACTGCGGCAGCCCAAGTCCAGACCGGGACTTCTTTGACAAAACCGAGCATGCTCTCGATCGCAGATTTTTGCTCTTGAGTGCGCAGAACTTTGCTCTGACCGGGGCGCGGGATAGCCAGATCGAGGTCGAGTTTGAACTCTTCCATGGTCTGATGCCTTTGAGCCGGGTCTTTGGCCATTGCTTTGTTAACGACCCACTCCAGACGTTCCGGGATATAGAGGTCCGGTCTGGCTTCGTTAAAAGGTACGGGCGCTTCGGAAATATGTTTGGACATCGTGTCGACCATGGTTTTGCCCAGGATCGGCAGCTTGCCGGTCAATGTCTCGTAAAGAACAATGCCCATTGAATAGATATCGGAGCGAGCATCGAGGTCTTGTCCCATGCACTGCTCTGGACTCATATAAACCGGGCTGCCGCAAACTTCACCTGCCTGCGTCAGTCTTTGACCTTCTCCGTTGTTGCCGACTTCAATAAGTTTTGCCACACCGAAGTCCACGACTTTCACGTAGTCTTTCTCTTCGTCATATTGAGTAAGGACGATATTGCTGGGTTTCAAATCCCGGTGAACGACGCCCTGTTTGTGGGCGTGATCGAGAGCATCGCAAGCTTGAGAAATCAATTTTATTGAGCGCTCGACTCCGATCTGGCCTTCTTTCTTAATAAGGTCGGATAGAGGAGTGCCCTCGAGAAATTCCATAACGATGTAAGGCTGCCCGGCCGGCGATATCCCGAAATCGTAGACATCGATGATATGCGGGTGCTTGAGGCGAGCCGCTGCTTTAGACTCTTGCTGGAAGCGTTTGACGCTGTTGGTGTCGGAAATCAGTTGCGAAAGCAACATTTTGATGGCGACAATTCTCTCCATCAAAGAGTGTTTGCCGCGATAAACAACACCCATGCCGCCCTGGCCCAGTACTTCCAGGATTTCATAATTGCCTGCCAGTACGGTTCCGATCAGCGGATCCTGAATTATCGGTCTCAAAAGTGCGCCGTCATGAGGGCAGGCGGTGTACAAGCCGGTGAATTGCCTGTTGCACTCCACACAGATGCGTTGATCTAAAGCTGGATTTCCGGCAAACACGCTTTTATGGTTTCCTTTCAGTCATTCTTTCGACTTTTAACCCCGATTGGGTCTCAATATCGCCAGATGCAGCCCACACTGCTTTCCCTGGCTTTTGCCAGGTCCATGAACGGGGAGGCGTCATGGTTAAGCATTATTAATGTACCCATGTTTCTTATACCATAACGGCGACTTTCTTTGTTTTCATCATAATTCGGCTGGTTTTACAAAAAATCGCTCTACCGGGGGATGGGCTCGCAGACGGCTGATAAACAGCCATTCTCCACATTGAAAAACTGGCAATCAGCCAACCATTCAGGCTTGAAAATGGACAGATGTGTTGTGGTAACAAAAGTCTGCATGCCTGTGCCGACCATTTCCATCAACACCTCCTGGCGCAGAAGATCGAGTTCGGCAAGCACATCATCGAGAAGCAGAACAGGCTGTTCGTTAAGAGCTGCACGTACTGCTTCCAGCTCGGCCAGCTTAAGCGACAGCACAAGCGAGCGCTGCTGGCCCTGGCTGCCGAAATTGAGCGCGCTTTTGCCGTCCAGGTTGAAAGATATGTCGTCGCGATGCGGGCCGATAAGCGTCTGCTTGCGGGCTATTTCCTCGCTTCTAATGTCCTTGAGCATCAGATAAATGATTTTGGCAATGTCCTTTGTTTCTGCACTTTTCAAATCATCTATGTTGAACGACTTCATTTTTTCACGAAGATAGTCCTCTCCTTCGTCGTCGTCTCCGGGATTATAAGTGCCATCACGAGAACTCTTGCTTTTGAAAACATATTGTGAGGAGAGCCTTTCTCTCTTTCCTGAGATTCGCTCATGATGTTTTTCAGCCAGGGGAATCAGCTCCGTCATTAGATTGAGCCGCTCCTTTATGATTTCAGCACCGGCTTTTGCAACTTGAATATCCCATGTTTTCAACTGATCTCGATCGGCAGCGCTCAGTCGTCCGCTCTCCGAGATCATCTTAAGCAACCGGTTTCGCTGAGCGACAATCTTTTGATACTGTTGCAATCTGCCGGCGACAGCAGCACGCAGATTGCACAAAAGCACATCGATCCAGTCGCGCCTGAAAGCCGGCCCGCCGCGCACGATGTTCAAATCCTGACTTTTGAAACTGACGACAATCAAGCGGCGTCCATACTTAAGGGCAGCAGTGGAAGATTGTTTGACCCCATTAACCTTAATCTCGCGTTGAAGTGAGGCAGTGACAGCATTTGGATACAACTTTCCGGTTTTCGATTTGAGAGAGACTGAAATCGTCTCGATCATTGCCTCCGCCTCAAAACTGATCTCGAGGCGCATATTGTCAGCACCGTGCCTCACCAATTCAAAGTCTTTAGCGGCTCGACAGGCTTTGCCCGTGGCCGCATACTCGATTGCTTCCAAAAGATTGCTCTTACCCTGAGCGTTTTCGCCAAGGATAATATTGCCAAACGCATGCGGCTCCAGAAGAGCTGCCTCATAGTTGCGGAAATTTTCCAGACCGATTTTTGTTATGCGCACGGTTATAGACTATGCCGGCTGTTTACTCTTGCCGCCCGGATTTGGTTCTTCTCCTGCCGTTTTTCTGACATCTTCAAGCACAATACGGCTCATGGTCACATCGGCATTAATCTGCTCTTTGAGCGCGTCTACGCGGTCGAATTTTTTCTCGCTTCTCAAATACTCTAAGAATTCAACTGTGCATTTGTCGCCGTATATCTCTCTGCCGAAGTCGAACAAATGCGCTTCGACAAGCGGATCGTCATTACTGTCAGCCCGAGATTTGAAAGTCGGACGGTAGCCGACATTGATCACGGCATCAACTAATTCATTGGTTGAAAGACGCACACGGCCTGCATAGACACCGGTTCGTGGGATAAGCTGAAATTCGCGCAATTGTACATTGGCGGTCGGAAAACCAATCTGCCTGCCGCGCCCGTCTCCCCTAACAACTTCTCCGCCTACTCGGTAGGCACGCGAAAGGAGGTTTTTCGCCCTGTTCATGTCGCCATCGATAATACTCTGGCGAATTGCGGAGCTGGAAACCTCGACGCCTTCTACAAAAACCATCGGCGCCACATGCACTGAAAAGCCCATTGTTTCGCCAAAGCTACGCAACAGGTCCGGATTGCCTTGCCGATCCCTGCCGAAATGGTGGTTATGCCCGACCGATATAGAACTTGCGCCCATGGAGCCGACCAGAACGTTTTCTACATACTCGCGAGGTGACATACGACAGAGCGCTTCCGAGAATGCCAGCACAAGAGTCGCTTCCACACCCAATTGCTCAAAAAGATTGAGTCTTTGATCGATATCGGTCAACAAGAGAGGATGAACGCCGCGAGTGAGCGCCCTTGGATGGTCACGGAAAGTTACGACGCCGGAAGTCACACCGAGAGCACCCGCCTCTTCGACAGCCCTGCCAATGACAACCTGGTGGCCCGGATGAACTCCATCAAAGAAACCAAGGGCAATGGCTGAACTTTGAATCAGGCCCGGATTGGCTTCTGTAAAAACTTTCAAGAGAGGAGTCCTTGGGTCGAAAAAAATTGATCAGCCGGTAATTCTCAATGTTACCGGACGCAAAGTATTCTATCCCAATGGTCGGAGCACAGCTTACCTCAGAAGTGTTTTATCTCGAAGCCTGCCAAAAGGGCTAATTCTCTAATGGTTGTGCGGCTTTCATCGTTTCCTTTGGGCCTGCAAACATGCTAAAATTTGAGCTGGCGATCATCGAGGAATACGAGATGAAAGCCTCTCTCTGTGCGGCATTACGTCATTGATTCTGACGAATGCTGGTTTCATCCGGGTCTCGATTAGATATAAATCGGACAAAAAGCCGGTCATAAAATCGGGATCCTGACAGGGCATCATTTGGATACCGACCCAGAACACAGACAGGGCTTCAATCCAGGTTTCAAGTCTCAGATCGATGATCATCGAATTGGCAATCTGATTTGGTGGACTTAAATGGCGAAAAAAGAGGGTTCTATCGCGGTGTCTGACGATCAAAAGGATCAGAAGGATCAAAAAGACGATCAAACGGATAAGGAGCCGGAAAAGGCAGTAGAGCAGGTCGAAAAACAACCAAAAGCGAAGGTTGAACAAAAAGACTCGGATTACTCAGCCTCCACCATTGATGTCCTGGAGGGGTTGGAAGCTGTCCGCAGAAGACCCGGCATGTATATCGGCTCGACTGGACCAAAAGGACTGCACCACCTCGTCTGGGAAATCGTGGACAACGCCGTTGACGAAGCACTGGCTGGCTTCTGCAACCGCATCGAAGTAACAGTAAATGAAGACAATTCCGTGACGGTACTCGACAACGGTCGCGGCATTCCAACAGACATCGTCGAAAAGACAGGCAAGAGCGCCGTAGAAACTGTCTTCACCGTGTTGCACGCAGGCGGTAAGTTCGGCGGGGGCGGATACAAAGTATCTGGCGGCTTGCACGGTGTAGGCGCTTCGGTTGTGAACGCACTTTCAGAAAAACTGGAAGTGGAAGTTCACAGAGAAGGCAAGGTCTACAAACAAGTCTATAGACGCGGCGACGCCGAAGGCATGCTCAAGGAAACTGGAGCCAGCGATTATCGCGGCACGAAAGTAACCTTCTGGCCGGACAACGAGATTTTTCATGACATAAATGAAGACAACGAAAAAGAATTCATCGTCATTCAATTCGATGTTTTGATAGCCCGCTTGAGAGAAATGGCTTTCCTCAATAAGGGTCTTTGCATTGTCCTTTCGGACAAGCGTGAAGAAGAGGACGGCAAACCAAAGTCACTTACTTTCCACTACGAAGGTGGTATCGCCAGCTACGTCGAATATCTAAATGACACGCGCACCGCATTGCACAGACCGCCTCTCTATTTCGAACTGGAAAAAGATGACGTCGTGGTCGAATGTTCGCTGCAATGGACGGACATGTACTCGGAGTCTATTTATACGTTCGTCAACAACATCAGCACAAGCGACGGCGGCACACACTTAACCGGTTTCCGCAATGCCCTCACACGCGTAATAAACGATTATGCCCGCCAGCAAAACCTGATCAAAGAAGCAGAGGCCAACTTTACTGGTGAAGACGCCCGCGAAGGTTTGACGGCTATCGTCAGCGTCAAGGTTTCCGAACCGCAATTTGAAGGTCAGACAAAAGAGAGACTGGGCAACCGTGAAGTACAGGGAATTGTGCAAGCAGTCACGACTGAAAAGTTGAAAGATTGGCTCGAGCTGAATCCAAAAGATGCCAAAAACATCATTCAAAAAGCAATTCTCGCCAGACAGGCTCGCGAGCAAGCCCAGAAAGCCAGGCAGCTGGTTCGCCGCCAGTCGGCTCTGGAAAATTCTTCTTTGCCCGGAAAACTTGCCGATTGCTCGGATAGAGATCCGGCTAAATGCGAAATCTACCTTGTAGAGGGCGACTCGGCAGGCGGCAGCGCCAAGATGGGCCGCAACCGCGAGAATCAAGCAATCTTGCCTTTGCGAGGAAAAATCCTCAACGTAGAGCGCGTGCAACCCACACGCATTTACGAAAACGCCGAAGTTCAGGCGATGATTCAGGCGCTTGGACTTTCAGTAAAAGAAGAGGATGAAGAAACCGGCGGCAAATCAACGGGCTTGCTGAGACCGAATGCGGAGAATCTCGACCTGTCGAAGATTCGCTACCATAAAGTGATCATCATGACCGACGCGGACGTCGACGGCAGCCACATCCGCACATTGCTTCTCACTTTCTTTTTCCGGTATGCACGCCCACTTGTCGAAAAAGGATATGTATACATTGCCCAGCCTCCGCTCTTCAAAGTAGAAAAAGGCAAAAATAGAGTCGAGTATTGCTACAACGAACACAAGTTGGAAGCCATTCTTGCCGAAATGGGCGACAAAGCTATCGTTCAACGATTCAAAGGACTGGGCGAAATGATGCCTGAGCAATTATGGGAGACCACTATGAATCCGGAGACCCGCACCTTAAAACAGGTCACGGTTGACGACGGGTCGGAAGCCGATCACGTATTCGACCTTCTGATGGGCGAATCGGTAGGACCCCGACGCGAATTCATCGAAAAGAACTCATATCTGGCCAGCCTCGACGTTTAAGCTCGAAGCACAAAAGAAGTTAGAGACCTATGGTCAATGTAGCCAATATAGTCACCGTCTGCCGGGTAGGGTTGGCGCTAATTGCCATCTATATGCTCAGCCTTCCAGGCGAGGGCATAAGATGGGCGGCTTTCTGGCTGACTGCATTTGTTATCTATGCTGATGCCCTGGATGGATACCTGGCTCGCAAATTGAACCAGGCATCGAAATTCGGAGGCATCCTCGACATTGCCGGCGACCGCGTGGTCGAGATGGCTTACTGGATCGCCTTTGCCGTGTTTGCGTGGGTGCCTCTCTGGGTGCCGCTTCTCTTCACCGTTCGCGGCACTTTCGTCGACGCAATTCGGTCGCATGCCAGCGAGAAGGGTTTTACCGCCTTTGGTGCAAAAACAATGATGCAGTCCGGATTGGGCAAATTCCTGGTGGCGTCTAACTTCAGCCGTTTTTCCTATGCTGTCGCCAAAGCGCTGGCTTTTTGTTTTTTGATCGCCGCACGCACGGAAATGTTTTCCAACACCGCACTGCCCATGGTGGCGGATATACTGGTCTATATAACCGCAGCCTTCTGTGTTTTGCGCGGTCTACCCGTGATTCTCGAGTCGTCGTTTTTGTTCAAAAGCGACAGGAGCGACCAGCCGAATACGCCCGAACAGAAGGAAAAGATGGACAAACTCTAAAAGCCGCCTCATTAAACGGGCCCTCTAATTGTGCTGGCGCGCATCAGTTTTATGCTCTGCTTCTCAGAGTTCAGACGACTGTGAGTTGATCAATGAAACCGCCGCCTCGACAATCTTTATGGCGTCAAGTTTTGTAAGGCAGTCATGCCTGGTCAGCGTCCTCTTTTCAGCGCAAGCACGGCAGTCTATCGACTTATCGAAAATCGCCTGATGCTCAGCACCATAGGGACGCCAGCGATTGGGATCGGTTGGTCCGAAAATTGCAATTGTCTGAGTGCCTGCCGCGGCGCACAAATGGGCCGGACCGGAGTCCACGCAAATTGCCAATTTCATCTGGGCATAGAGGGCCATACTCTCACGCAAGGAGAGCCTGCCGGCTGCGTTCACCGCCTTTACACCGGAGCCGGCGATCAACTCTTCATTTAATAGAACGTCGCGCTCGGCGCCTGAAAAATAAAATGTTGCGTCACACCTTTCTTTCACACCCTTAAGAATCTGCAACCATTTTTCGGCCGGATACATTTTGTCCGGATGTGCTGCCGCTGCATGAATGAGTATCTTCATACCGCCCTCTTTCAGCTGCGGGAGCAGCTCTTTAACACGTTGCATTTCCTCAAACGAAACCCAGGCTTCAAGTTTTTTCTCACTGATCTGAGCGCCTGCAGCTTCCAAAATATCGAAAAGAGATTCCACTTCATGTATATCTTTTCGCCATTTGACCGGGTGAGTAAGGAGCAAATTGCGCCCCTCGGTAGCATAGCCGATACGCAGCGGAGCGCCTGTGAGCAAAGCCAGAACGCCGGATGACAGCGATCGCTTCAATACAAATACGCAATCATATTTTCTCTTTCTGAGCATCCAGGCATAATGCCAGAAATTTCTCGCCTTGCCTTTGCCACTGTCATACTTATGAAAGCGCGTGGTATCAAAAACAATCAGCTCATTCAGGTACGGACAATTTTCAAGGACGCCGCCGCTCTGAGGTCCGACCAAAACATCAATGACAGCCTCCGGGCATGCCTGTTTCAGATTACGGAGGAAAGGAACTGTAAGAATTGTATCGCCGATAAAACGGTAACGAACGACAAGGATGCGTCTGGCATTTTTCAGCAAATTTGATCTATGAGAAGCCATTCTTACTTGTATTTTTATTCTACTTATGTTTTCTCTTCCGAAGGCGCGGTTTTTCCAGGTCAGCGTCAGGCAGCGATTTTTTCTCTCGTTCTATTTCGCGATCTGTTTTTTCTTTTGTATCTGTTTCAGTTTCACTTTTCGCTTTGATGCCCGCGTCACTTTCTATGCGTTTCAACTGGCTTTCCATTTTGCCTTTCATCAGATCCGAGATGTGAAAAGGCAGCGGTCCCAGCCATTCCACGCCGATTTCCACAGCAACAAGATGCTGGTTAAGACGGTCGTGAGGAGCAATTTTGACCATATCTTTTTCCGTGGTCACCACCGACGATGCGTTTGAACTTCGCATCAATTTCTCGAGCATTTTCAATTCGTCCGGATTATACCAGTGATGATCGGAAAAACTCTTCAGCTGTACGACCGTGCACCCCAATTGATTGAGAGTAGCGGCAAAACCTTCCGGGCGTGCCACCCCGCAAAATGCGACCACGCGCTGCCCCTTTAGTTGCGCCAATGGAGCTTCACCTGTACTGGTGCGTAAACGTTTGGGAACGAAACGCGCTGTCACTATTTCTGCACGTTCTGCATACTTTCGAATCTGTGCGCGCAGTCTTTCCAACCTATCCTGATCCGGATTTTGCGGAACTTTGGTGATAACAACTACTTTGGCCCGATTGAGAGCTGTCAGTGGTTCTCTCAGTCTGCCTGCAGGGAGCAGGGTGTCATTTTCCGGGTCGTCATTGTAATCGACAAGCACTACATCGAGATCTCGCTCCAGGCGAATGTGTTGAAAGCCATCATCCAATACTATTGCATCTGCCTTGTACGCCTCGATGGCCAGAGCGGCGGTTTCAACCCGGCTGGAGCCTACAATTACAATTGCCTCCGGAACTGAAAGAGCGATCAGAAGCGGCTCATCGCCGGCTTCCTCGCACAATGCAAATTCACCTTGCCCGTTGGAAACGACGGTGATTTTTTGTTTTGACTTGCGCGCATAACCTCTGCTGAGGACCGCGACTTTGTATCCCGCCGCAATCAACCTGCGTGTCACATCAATAGCCACCGGTGTTTTACCTGTGCCACCACAGGTGATATTACCAATGCTGACGACAGGAACAGGCAGACGGACGCGCTTGACATAACCTTTGGAATAGGCAGCCAGCCTTATATAGGAGCCGATGCCATAACCAAGCGAGAGCGGGCTCATCAGCCCGCACAGAAGTTTTTCCTGCGAAGATTGAGGATTGCCCCAGCTCATGCCGTTACTCCTCTTGCGCTCTCAGAACTTTCCTGCGCGTTTTGCAACTGTCCGTTATGCAAACTGAGAGTTTCTTCCAGAATCACAAGCCCTTTCTTGACTGCTCCCTGGCTGTCCAAAAGCAGCTGATTGCCGCGATTGCCAATCTCTTGCCTGAGATTATCGTCGCTCAACAACCGTTTCAGCTCCTGAGCCATCTCGTTGGCGTTTTTCACTACAAACAAGGCATCTCTGTCTTGAAGCAAACGAGCAAAATCGCGGGCCTTTTCCAGACGCGGCCCGGCCAGCACTGGCACCTTATATGTATACGGCTCCAGCACATTGTGCCCTCCTACTGGAGCAATTGTCCCGCCCACGAAAGCGACGCTGGCGATGCCATAAAAATTAGCAAGGTGACCGATGCTGTCGATCAAATAAACATCAAAGTCGCTCTTGAATCGCTCCGCACGAGAGTGTCGAAGCACTGTCAGACCGGCACTCTTAATCAATTCTGCCGCACGATCGAAACGCTGTGGGTGGCGTGGCGCTATGATCAGACGAATGGTTCTTTCCGGCATCTGTTTCAACAATTGCGTATAAGCGCTGAGCACTGCGGCCTCTTCACCTTCATGAGTGGAACCGGCAATAAAGACAAGGTCGCAGGCGCCGATTTCGAGACTATTGCGCAATTGGGCAATTTCCTCAGCAGGCTTTGGTTGCAGCCCATCGCACTTCAAATTGCCCATCGTCACTATCGGCACCAGTCCGTCGGTCAATGAACGATAGCGGTCGGCTTCGTTTTCGGTCTGCGCGCCAATACGCGAAATCATTTTGACGTAGCGCTGGAAAAACGGCTTGATTCTGGCGTAGGACTTGAAAGATCGCGGAGAGATTCTGCCGTTGACAATCACAACCGGAACGCCGCGGTCTTTGCACTGGCTGATCAAACCCGGCCAAATCTCGGTTTCCACAATTACGAACAAAACCGGGTTGATGGCATCCAGCCACGATTTGACAGAGAAAAAAGTATCATACGGAAAATAAATTACTTGCGCGATGTCGCCTACGCGCTCTAAAGCCAGCTTTTGTCCAGTGCCGGTGGTTGTAGAAACAACCACCGGGTGGCTGGGGTATTTTTCGTGAAAGGCTTTTATAAGAGGAAATGCGGCATTGAACTCGCCAACGGAGACGGAATGGAACCATATTGGTTTGCCGTAGCTCGCCTTCAGTCGCTGGCGGACAGGGCTGGGTATAAAACCGAGCTTTTGCCCGACGCCAAAGCGAGCTTTGCTGCTGAAAATGAGCACCGGCCAGATGACGAGGAGCAGCAAGGTAGTGGCGATGTAATAAAACGCGGTCACGTGATCAGTGTAACCGCGAGCCCGAGGGGCTGCCAGAGATTCAACTTAATAGTGATAATTTTGGCAGAAAGTGCTTTACACCGTGGCGCTTAACCGTAACAGGGTTAGACTCTTGTAGTGTTATGGTTGTGTGGGGGGAAGAACTTTTGACGTTTGTCCTGACCATTGCCGCTGCCTTCTTAGCTTCGATATTGACATTCTTTACCGGATTTGGACTGGGCACTGTGCTTTTGGCGGTATTTGTCCTCGTATTCCCGGTCAATTTTGCAATAGCGGCAACAGCTGTAGTACACCTGAGCAATAACGTTTTCAAGCTCTTTCTGGTAGGCAAACATGCACGAAAGGACATTCTGGTCCGCTTCGGCATTGCCGCGCTCCTTGCTGCTTTGGCAGGAGCTTACATATTGACAGTGATCGACAGTTCGCAAGTCGTACTGACCTACCAATTCATGGGCAAACAGCTGAAAACCACACCGGTACGCTGTGTTATAGGTTTTTTAATGGCTGCTTTTGCCCTTATGGATCTTTTTGGTTTATCGGAAAAATGGGTTATCGACCCTGGCTGGATGCCCGTAGGAGGCGTTTTGAGCGGCTTTTTCGGGGGCTTGTCGGGCAATCAAGGTGCTTTTCGAACTATGTTTCTTTTGAAAGCCGGTTTGACCAAAGAGGAGTTAATCGGCACGGGAGCGGCAATCGGGTGTCTTGTAGATTTGGGCAGATTGACAATCTACTGGAGTCAAATCAATGGACCGGAACTTCGACTGCAGCTAGCGCTTTTGACGGCTGCCACGTTCTCGGCAATAGCGGGCACGCTTGTCGGCAACAAGCTTTTGGAAAAAGTGTCGCTTAAGAAGATTGAAATCGCTGCCTCAGTACTTTTCCTGGCTATTGCCTTCGGATTAGGCACTGGTTTGTTTTAATGGCTTCAACTGGAAAGATTTTTTACCCCTTGCCCTCAGGTTTCTCCAGAGAATGCTCCAGCGCATCAGTCTTGCGGATTTGCGCATTCTTACTTTCTAGATAATGGGACGATTGTGTCTGAGAATTGGTCCCATCCAGAAAGACCTGAACAATGCCACTCGACGTCTAACATGACGTTTGAATTAACGTTCGAAGCGGGCTGTGGTTACTAATTTTATTTTCTACAGCAAGTCCAGGGCGCCGACGTCTACTGCCATTTGGAGATCCGGGGGCATGCGTTTTGCGCGCAAGAAATTGCCGATTAATTTGCGACCTTCTTCACCGGCAAGGTTTTTTATGATCAAGTGAAAACGGAATTTGTTGCGCAGTCGCTCGATGATGCATGGTGCCGGACCGAGAATTTTTACGTCGTCTAATCCAATCGACTCTTCAAGCAGATGCCCGATTTCCTCTGCCAGACGCTCGCAAGCGCTTTCTGTCGCGACAGGATCCACACCTGCAACTACAACTCGAATTATTTGACTGAAGGGAGGATATTGAAATAATTCTCTCGATTCCAATTCACTGCCGGCAAACATTTTATAGTTGTGTTTTTTTGCCCAGGCGATCGCCGGCATGTCGCAGTTGTAACTTTGAAAGATGACTGCACCCGGGTGTCTCCCGCGTCCCGCGCGCCCTGACACCTGAGTTAGAAGCTGAAAACCTCTTTCCATCGATCTGTAATCCGGCATGTTAAACGCGGCGTCTGCGGCAAGCACACCCACGAGTGTAACCCGTTCGATATCCAATCCTTTTGCCACCATTTGGGTGCCGATCAATATATCAGCTTCGCCGGAGGCAAATTTCGAAAGCAGCCTCTCATGCGCTCCTTTTGTTTGCGCGACATCGCTGTCTAAACGAATTACTCTGGCATCAGGATATCGTTCGAGAACTTCTTCCTCTACTCTTTGCGTTCCCAAACCGTATTGTTTTATGAATGGACCTTTGCAGGAAGGGCAAAGTTTCAATCCGGCTAGCGTATGCGAACAGTGATGGCAAGCCATGTATCCTTCAGCTTGCCCGAGTTTCTGGTGATACACCATCGACACGCTGCAATTTTTGCATCTGACGACATAACCACAACCGCGGCAGAAAACATGATTGGCATAACCGCGACGGTTAATCAAAAGAATGACTTGCTCTTTTGCATCAAGACGCTCTTGAACAGCACCTGCAAGCACGTTCGAAAAAATACTGCGATTGCCGTCGGAAAACTCTTGACGCATGTCAACGATGTTCACCGCCGGCAGTGCCTGCTTAAAAACACGCTCGGGCAATTCCAAAATTTTTCCTTCTTCAATGGCGCGTTTGTACGAACCGACGTCCGGTGTAGCACTGCCCAAAAGCAGCAGTGCTCCTTCTCTCTCGGCTCTTTCTTCGGCTATTTCTCTGGCGTGGTAGCGGGGTGCTGGACTGGATTGCTTGTAACTGCCATCGTGCTCTTCGTCAAGAATTATCAGTCCCAGCTCAGGCATGTGAACCAAAATTGCAGACCGCGCCCCGAGTAAAACTTTTACATCGCCGGCTTTGATTCTGCGCCATGTATCGTAGCGCTCTCCCGGGCTGAGCGCGCTGTGCCAGACAGCTACACTGCCTCCAAAACGAGTTTTCAAAAGACGAGAAAGCTGCGGAGTCAAACTGATTTCAGGAACCAATAGTAGTGCCGAGCGTCCACGCTCGAGACATTCTTCCATCAGACGAATATAAATTTCGGTTTTACCCGAACCCGTCACACCATGCAGAAGCCACGGCTGCCAGTTGGCATTTTGGAGACCGACGCCTGGTTTTTTGCCCTGTCTTTCAATAAGACGAATGTTTCCATCAAAGCAATCTTCGAGTGATTTTTTCAGAGTGCGAAAAACTTTTTCTTGCTGTTCGGTAAGTGTAATCGCCCCTTTTGCTTTCGCTGCCAGAGTCTCGACCCCGGCCATCGGATCGCGCACCAGCTCTTCTTCTACAAAGACGACAATGCCATCTTCTTCCAGGCGCTTTACTGTCGCCGCCGTTGTCTTTGCCTCTTCAAGCAATCGTTTGAGAGGCATCTGTCCGCCGGCGTGACTCAAAACGGCAACAACTTCCTTTTGACGCGCCGTCTTTGCATCGCCGCCGCCCAGGGCAACGCATTTCTGAGTCTTCGGCTGAGTGCCTGCCTCAGTTTCAGAAGTAATCGTGACCACGTTTTCCTGCCTGAGTAGTGTCAGAGCCTTGAAAAATTGTCCCTGACTTAATTTGCATTTCTTCTGAAACCTTTGTTTTGCAGCGTTTACAGCCAAACTTTCAGTCTTCGATTCTTTGAGAACTTCGACGACCGCTCTTGCTCCCTTATCTTTGAAGTAAGGTTGCATTTCGAACGGAACGATGGCAAAAGCTGTTTCATTCAGTGTTATCACGCGCTTCGTTTTTGGCGCCACGATTGACGGTATAGCCGCCTGTATTACATCGGACATATCGCACAGATAAAAATCGGCTATCCAGTGAAGCAGCCCCACGTAATTGGCATCAAAAGCCGGCTCCGGCACCAAAATGTCGGCAATGTCCTTGAAATAGACATTGCCTTCCCGATAAATTTCAGGAGTGTGCGTCAGGGACACGACGTACCCCGCCACCAGGCCCTGGGCGCCAAATGGCACCAGCACTTGGGCTCCGACAAAAGCATCATCCTTAAAATGCTCGGGCACTTTATAGGTAAAGAGACGATCTTTTAAATCGCGAATTTGAACATCGAGCGCAACGCTCGCATAAAGCGGCGCCGTGTCTACGCCTGGCTGAGCATCCAAACTTAGAGGCCTGTTGCCGGTCAATCTAAATCGCCGTCCTTGAAACAATCTTTTCTCAAATGAGTATAGAGGTGATGTCACTTTGGCGCCCTCCCATAGAGTCTTGCTTTTCTTTAAAACGACTTTGGCGCGCAAAAAGTTCAAAACGGCGAAGATGCAAAGAACAGAATTAATTCTGACCATTGGCGCTGCGGAATCAAAAGCCACAACTAGACCGGGAAACTTGCCACTTGCCAACATTGTTTGCAGATATCCGGTTCTGGAAGTTAAAGCGTTAACGCTTTAACCTTCAAACAACTCCAGCCCGGTCAAAATCCGAAAACGCTTGGCTGGTCTGGCTTTTATGCACAGCACCTGCTTTTCAACGAACAGCGTTGTAAAGAAGCCGGCAAAATCTGGACGGCAAAAAAGACCATGAGGCGTTCCAAAACGGCTCAGGTTGGACTCAGGCGCCGATAACGTATTTCTTCCAGGCGTAGTCGCCAGAAATTGAGTGTTTGGAGATTTCAAAATGCACGTGGCTTTGAGGGCGTCTGGGCGCGCAAAGCAAAGGCATTCCGGCCTCCTTGGGGGTACGATCGCCTTTTTTGACGTTGCACTTCAAGCATGCAGCCACGACATTTTCCCAATTGTCCGTACCACCTCTGGAGCGAGGCATGATGTGGTCAATCGTCAGGTCGTGCCGCTTTTCAGCGCAATACTGGCACGTATAAGAATCCCGGTGCAAAACGTTGCGCCGGGACAGACTGATCTCTTTATACGGAATCTTGATGTAACTTCGCAGTCGGATGACAGTCGGTAACGGGAAGTCTGCGTAAACAATTTTGCCGTTGTCCTCGATCTGCTCAGCTTTTCCCTTAAGCAGAAGGACAACTGCACGTCTCCACGTACAGATGTTCAGTGGCTCATACGAAGCATTAAGTACTAAAACCTTGGACAAGACCGCTCCTCATGCTACTTAGCATTTGTTTACGTATGATTATTATAACGATTACATCCCCAAGTTGTCCATAAATGGGTATTTTGAGCTTTTCGTGTTAGAATTAGTGACTTGTCTGTTCCGAGCAACAGTGCAACTGGTCACGACTTGCACTGTTTTTACAGTTGCGCAGGAGTCCTGCAGCACAAGTTCGAGACCAGGAAAGTGTTGGGTTTGGCGCGTCATTCACTCAATGGGGGACGCGTTTGAAAACGAAACACTTTCGGTACCTACTGCGGTGCCATGGGTTAATTAGTATTCGTCGTATCACAAGCAGCCATACCCCCCGCTAGTACTCACATTGAAATAGGAGCATGAGTCAGCCTTGTCAGTAGCATCAATGAGACAACTGTTGGAAGCCGGGGTCCACTTCGGACACCAAACCCGCCGCTGGAATCCTAAAATGCGTCCGTATATCTACGGGGAGCGCAACGGAATATACATTATCGACCTGGAGCAGACGACTCGTGCGCTCGACAAAGCATGCGAATTCTTGCGAAAGATCGCGTCTGAAAAGAAGAACATCGTTTTTGTCGGCACAAAAAAACAAGCCGCCGATATAATCGAAGAAGAAGCGAAGCGCTGCGGAGCGCACTATGTGAACCGTCGCTGGCTGGGCGGCATGCTCACCAATTTTGAAACCATTCGTCTGCGCATCAACCGCCTCAAAGAGCTGGAAGAGATGCGCGACACCGGCGATTTCTACCGCCGTCCCAAGAAAGAACTGGCGGTTCTCAATCGTGAACTGTTTAAGCTCGAGAAGTCTCTTGGCGGCATCAAGAATATGCGTGGTCGCCCGGACGTTCTTTTCGTTATTGATCAAAAGCGCGAAGACATCGCTGTTGCCGAAGCCAAGAAAATCGGTATCACCGTAGTCGGTATCATCGATACCAACTGCGATCCCGATGGCATCGACTACGTCATCCCCGGCAACGACGACTCGATCCGCTCGATCAAATTAATAATGAGCAAAGTCGCCGACTCCATCCTGGAAGGCAAGCAAGGTCAAGCTCATACTTATGAAGAAGAGAAAGCTCTGATTCAAGAAGAAGAAGCAGAAGAAGAAACCACAAAAGTACACGCCATCGTCGGCGCAAATATAGCTGCTGTCGCTGAGGACCTCGAAGAAGCCCTCACCGAAGAGGTAGACGCCTAAAAAGCGCTTGCTGCTGCTCTTTTAAGTACTCAAAGGCAAGCTGCAACAGAAGGCGGCATGCCACAACTGAATTGCGAGGAGAGATATGGTCATGGTAGACATTTCGGCTCAAATGGTTAAAGAGCTAAGAGACAAGTCGGGCGCAGCGATGATGGACTGCAAGAAAGCCCTGGTCGAAGCCTCAGGAGATTCCGAAAAGGCTTTCGAAATCCTGCGCCAGAAAGGCGTTGCCACTGCCAACAAGAAGTCGTCGCGCACAGCTTCTGAAGGTCTCGTTGTCGGTCAAATCGCCCCAGACGGCAAGACAGGCTCACTTATCGAAGTCAACTGCGAAACCGACTTCGTAGCCCGCAATGAAGAATTCGTCCAATTAACCAGGGACTTAGCCGAAGTGGCTCTCAAAACCAAGTCCGCCTCGGTCGACGCCCTCAACAAGCAGCCCATCAAATCCACAACAGTAGCAGAGCACGTCACCGCCACCATAGCCAAGACTGGCGAAAATATCATCATCCGCCGAGCAGCGCTGGAAGACTTGAAAGGCAAAGAAGGTGTGGTTGGCATGTACGTTCACGCACTGGGCGGCAAGATGGGCGCGATCGTGACCATCGAAGCCGACAAGGCGATTGATGCCGAAAAGGGAGCCGCCCTGGGCAGAGATATCGCCATGCATATCGTTTCGGCTAAGCCTCAATACGTAAGCAAGAATGACATCCCGGCAGAAACGGTCGAAAACGAGCGCCGCATCGAAGCCGGAAAGCAAGATCTGGCAGACAAAAAGCCGGAAATGCGCGAAAAAATCGTGCAAGGCCGCATCGACAAAATCTTTGCTGAGCGCTGCTTGAACGAACAGCAATTCGTAAAAGATCCCACCCAGTCGGTGTTCAAGTTCCTGGCCGCAAGTTCTGCCGACCTGGGCGCCAAATTGGAAGTGAAGAGCTTCTCGCTCTTTATCCTTGGCGAAACCCAAGCCGAATCGAACGGAAAAGGCGACGAATAGTAAATAACTCGCCAGCAAAGTTAATGAAAGCCGTCTTTCGAGGCGGCTTTCCACTTTCAAACCGATAGATGCATACAAGGGGCAATGCCATCTAAAGAAAGACACGGATTTATCCGGGCCCGGCACCGTTTGCGCATCGAATGAGTGTGCATGAGTGGAAGGCCCGATGCGGGTTGCGGTATGATCACTGGTTAAATTCGAAAGAATATACACAGCAAATCGAGGTTGCCAAGCCAGCATGTCAGGCGCAAAGGAATCCCTACTAGTGAATACGCAACAAGCGACCAACGTCAAAGACCCAATGTACAAGCGCATATTGCTCAAACTGAGCGGAGAAGCGCTGATGGGTAATGAAAAATTCGGTATCGCACCTGATGTGATCGGACCAATCGCCGAAGAAATCATCGCGGCACAAAAGCTGGGCATTCAGATAGCGATAGTGGTAGGCGGCGGCAATATATTTCGTGGTGTAACCGGCAGCGCCTGGGGTATGGACAAAGCAGCTGCCGACTATGTAGGCATGCTGGCCACTGTAATGAATTGCCTGATCCTGCAAGAAGTTTTGAAATCCAAAGGCGCTCAGGTGCGGGTGCAAACAGCCATCGCCATGCCCTCTATCGCCGAGCCCTTCATAAGACTTCGCGCCATTCGCCATCTGGAGAAAGGACGCATCGTCATATTCGGCGGCGGCACCGGTAACCCCCACGTCACAACCGACACGGCAGCCGCTCTGCGCGCAGCGGAAATTAAAGCCGACTCGGTGCTCATGGCCAAAAACGGCGTCGACGGTGTCTATGACGACGATCCCAGAAAAAATCCGCACGCCAAGAAAATCGAGCGCATTAGTTTCGATGATTTGATCAGGCAGGGTCTGAAAGTCATGGATCCTGCCGCGGTATCCATCTGCAAAGAGAACTACATTCCCATAGTGGTTTTCGATTTTGCCAAATCTGGCAGCATCGAGCGTATCGTTATGGGCGAAAAAGTGGGAACACTGATCGGCACTCGCGTTGGAGGAGCAAAATGAGTACTAGTACCGAAGTGCTGGCATCCGCTGAAGATCGGATGAAGAAAGCAATCGCGAATCTGGAAAAGGAATTCGTCACCATCCGCACAGGACGCGCCAATCCCGCAATCCTGGACCGCGTGGAAGTGGAATATTACGGCAGCCCGACCCCTTTGAAGAGCCTGGCGAACATATCGGTTCCGGATGGTCGCTCGCTTTTGATTCAACCTTTCGACAAGAGCGTGCTCAAAGAAATCGAGCAAGCGATTCATAAATCCGGGCTGGGTCTAACGCCCAATTCCGACGGCACGGTAGTGCGCATCAATATACCGGTGCTCACCGAAGAGCGCCGCAAAGAATTGACCAAACTCGTCAAGAAATTCGGTGAAGAAGCAAGAGTGGCTGTCCGCAATATCCGCCGTGATGGCGCCGATGATTTGAAGAAGCTGAAGGGCACCGGTCTTTCCGAAGACGAAATCAAACGTCAGGAAGAAAGTCTGCAAAAGCTGACGGACAAATATGTCAAAGAAATCGACAAGCATGTCCATGACAAAGAGCATGAGGTCATGGAAGTTTAGGACTGGAGGTAACTCTTAATGTGTGGAATAGTCGGCTATCTCGGCCCTGCAAAGGCCGCGCCTGTACTTCTTTCCGAGCTTAGATGCCTGGAGTACCGAGGCTATGATTCAGCTGGAGTGGCAATCATACAAGATGGCCAGCTCAGCGTTCTCAAAGCTGCGGGCAAATTGAACAATTTGGAAAAATTGATCGTCGACAATAAACCGACGGCTACAGTCGGCATAGGTCATACCCGCTGGGCCACTCACGGTGTGCCGAACGACCAAAATGCGCATCCTCATCTGGATTCGTCGAAGACAATTGCGGTCGTTCACAACGGCATCATCGAGAATTATGAAGAACTCAAAGAAGAGCTGATCAAAGAAGGCTGCGCTTTCGAGTCCGATACGGACACCGAGGTGGTAGCCCACTTGATCTCTAAAGAGTACGAGGAAGCCCAGGACATGCTCAAGGCCATCTTCAGAGCGGTGGGTCGCCTGCGCGGCGCCTATGCGCTTGGTGTGGTGAGCCAGAAACATCCCGACAAAATTTACGCCATCAACCAGCACTATTCATTGTCGGTCGGTTTGGGAGTAAATGAAAGTTTCCTCGCCTCCGACAGCATGGCTGTGCGCCAATACACCAACAAAGTGGTGCGCCTGGAACAGAGCGAAATCGCCGAAATTACAGTTGACGGCGTGCGCCTCTTTGCCTTTGACGGTAAAGAAGTGAAGCGCCGTCCGATGGCGCTCGACTCCAATCCGTATGTAATCGACAAAGGCGGCTACAAGCACTTCCTGCTCAAAGAAATTCACGAGCAGCCCCTGGTTTTGCGCCAGACACTGGCAAAATATCTGGTGCATCCGACCAAGCCCGTCAGTTTCATCCCGCATATCACGCCCAACGGCAATTCACCCATCGGCGTTCCCACCAACAATGAAGAGGAAAACCAGCTCAGCAAAAGCTACGGCGTCCACCTCTCCGACATGGAAGTGAAAGGCATCGATCGCATTCAGGTAGTTGCCTGCGGAACCGCCTATCACGCCAGCCTGGTCGGCAAGATGATCATCGAGCAACTGTGCAATATTCCGGTTGCCGTGGACATTGCCTCGGAAATTCGCGGCAGGCGCCTGATGGTCAACGAAAGCAGTCTGACCATTGCCGTCAGCCAATCCGGTGAAACCGCAGACACTCTTGCCGCTCTTGAGGAAGCTAAAAAGCTTGGCTCATTCACGCTCGGCATCACCAACCGCCCCGATTCGCATCTCTCTCAAATCACGCCGAATTTGATTGTCACCGAATGCGGTATCGAGGTTTCGGTGGCTGCCACAAAAACTTATCTCGCTCAATTGACTTCGTTCTATCTGCTGGGCATTTTCCTTGCCGAAAAGCGCGGAGCAATAACTGCTGAACAAGCCAAGAAGCTGAAGTCAGACTTGAATGCCATACCGACATTACTGGAGCAAATTCTGGCGAGAGAAAACGAAGTGCGACTGGCGTCACTTAAATATGCCGACGCTCACGATGTCGTTTTCATCGGTCGCGGATTTAATTATCCGACTGCACTGGAAGGCGCGCTCAAGCTGAAAGAACTGAGCTATATTCACGCCTCCGGCTACGCGGCAGGCGAATTGAAACACGGACCGATTGCCGTTCTTGATTCGAAAGTGCCTGTAGTAACGGTGCTTGTTCCCGGTGTCGTTTACGAAAAAACTTTGTCGAACGCGCAGGAAGCTCGCGCCCGCAATGCTCAGATGATCGCGGTTGCCGTCGAAGGAGACGAACAAGCGGCCAGAACATTCGACACGGTGCTCAGCATTCCTCCAGTCGATGAATTCTTCAGCCCGCTTCTTACAGTGGTGCCGATGCAATTGATGTCTTATTTCATCGCCGATTACCTCGGCAAAGACGTCGATCAGCCTCGCAACCTGGCTAAGTCGGTGACGGTCGAGTAGCTTGTAGTTCGGCATAAGTCGAAGAGTTTGCGGTTCGGCTTTAGTCGAATGGCGTGCGCAAAAATAAAAGGCGCGCACTCGAGTGCAACTTGTTCTATGCTGGAAAAACGGCCTGGTTCAAAAAATGTGACGATTGCATTCGAAATTCTCAAATTAATCGCCAAAGGCATCGACCTGGGCGCCAGGTTCGTTTTCGGATTGCTAAGTCTGGCTATCCTCTGCGGCTGTTGCACGGCGGCGACAAAGGTAGGATTGGGCTTCTTAGTTCTTTTAGTGGTGCTTTTCGTCGGCGCCTTTTTTTGTGCATCATGGATCTGCAAAATCCTTCAGTACAAACGCTACCTTCGCACATCCTCGCTCGGTTATCTGGGTTTGCTCTGCGCGGTGGGC
>JADZFV010000216.1 GCA_020854255.1 Candidatus Melainabacteria bacterium
CGATTTCAGAGACTGATATTGCAAAGCGATCACTTTTTGATCTGATTTAGATGTAAGACTCTGTAATATCTATTGAGATAATTGCGAGTCTCTTTCTCTTGATGAATTCCTGGATCGACAAGCTGATCAATAGCGCGCTTAAGGGGCGCTATTTGACGCTTGCCGCTACCGTGCTCGTGGTCATTGCCGGTCTTGTGGCAGTAAAAATGCTGCCACTGGAAGCGTATCCTGAATTGACCAACCCGCAGGTGCGGGTGATCACGCTCTACCCGGGCAAAGGTCCGGAAGAGGTGGAGCGGATTATCACTGTACCTCTGGAAAAAGAATTGAATGGTATCCCCGGACAGACATCTTTACGCTCTCTGTCTCTTTATGGTCTATCAGTAGTCACAACTACATTTGTCGAGTCGACTCCGACTGCCCTGGCCAGACAACAGGTACTGGAGAGGCTGGCACAGTCCGATATACCGGGCGACGCACATCCGCACCTGGAACCGGATGTCGGGTCTTTAAGAGAGATTTTTCGGTATTGTCTCTACAGCCCATATTATTCGGCTATGGGCATGCGATCTATTCAGCAGTGGGAATTGGAAAAACTATTCCGGCAGATCCCGGGAGTAATTGGCGTCATAAGCGAAGGCGGGCGCACCAAAGCTTATGAGGTGGACGTCAATCAAGATCAACTCAAGGCGTATCAAATTACTTTGCATCAGGTCTTCGACAGCCTGAGCAAAGCTAATGCCACCTCCGGTGGTGGCTTCATAGAGAAGAGCGGGACTGCACTGATTGTTCGTGAATTAGGTCTTTTGCAGGGAATTGATGACATCGAATCAGTAGTGGTTAGCGCCGATAAAAAGGGCACACCTATTAGAATCAGGGACGTGGCAAAAGTCAAAATCGGTTATCTGGTCAGGCGCGGGCAGGTCGGAAAGAATACCGAAGATGATGTAGTTGAGGGAATTTTACTTCTCAGGCGCGGAGAAAACCCCTCTCAGGTACTGGGGCGAGTGTATGAGCGACTGCCTGAAATTATCAAGCGCCTGCCGCCGGGAGTGCGCATGGAAGTACTGTACGACCGGATGGATTTAATCAATCAAACCATTCAGACGATTCGCACCAATATTCAATTCGGCATTGGGCTGGTTATTGTTCTTCTCTGTCTGTTTTTGCTTGACATCCCCGCAGCGATTATCACAGCCATTCCCATCCCACTGGCCATGCTTGTCGCCTTTATCTGTCTGAACCTGTTCGGCGTACCTGCCAATCTGCTCAGCCTGGGCGCAATTGACTTCGGCATTTTGGTCGACAGTTCGGTCGTAATGGTTGAAAACATCATCCGCCGTCTGGCAGAGGAAGGCCGAGACCTCTCGAGAAATCATCGCCTCATGCTCCTGGACGAATCAGCCAGGGAAGTGGGGGCGCCGATCCTTTTCGGTATTGCCGTCATCGTAGCCACATTCTTGCCCATTTTCACTTTTCAAGGTGTCGAAGGCAAATTGTTCCGCCCCCTGGCCACTACTATGGTCTGTGCATTGCTTGGCGCTGGACTGGTGGCTCTGACGCTGGTGCCGGTCTTGTGCTCCTTGATTCTGACCAGAAAACCGATTACAGAGCGCAAGAGCCCCCTCATAAAAGTTGCAGAATGGATTTACAGACCAACTTTGAAGTGGGCCTTGAAAGTCAAAGGTCTGGTGATATTGCTAGCCACCGTGGCATTTTTAAGCACTTCCATTATGTTTCAGAATATCGGAAGCGAATTCCTGCCCCACCTGGAGGAAGGCAATATTTGGCTGAGAGCCACTGTTAAACCGGGCTCCGTTACGCTGGAAGAATCAGTCAAAGTGGCGCGCAAAATTCGCGAACGGCTGCTCCAATATCCTGAAGTGACCACAGTACTGTCTCAAGTGGGCGGACCGGACGATGGAACAGATCCGGCAAAATTCGGCGATCAGGAGTTTTACGTAGGTCTAAAACCGACGAAAGAATGGCGTCCGCAATTTCATGAGACCAAAGATCAGCTAATCGCAAGCATGAAAAAGGAGCTGGAAGAGCTTCCGGGAGTTGGATATTACTTCACGCAATACATTCAGACAACTGTCGACGAGGCACTCTCCGGAGTGCAGGGATCGCTTGTAGCAAAAATATCCGGACCGGATCTCTATGACCTTGAAAAACTGGGACACAAGGTCGGCAGCATCATGGATAAAACGCCAGGCATCGTCGACGTTATCGTCGATCCCCTGGTCGGGCAGCCGCAATTCGCAATCAAAATCGACCGCGATGCGGCAGCAAGATATCAGCTCAATGTCGATGATTTGAAACGGCTGGTCGAAATAGCGATCGCCGGGGCGTCGGCAACCAAGGTAATCGAAGGTGAGAAAAAGTTTGATCTGATTGTCAGATTGGCGCCGGAATATCGCGCCACAGAAGAGTCTTTGAGCGATATTTTTGTGGACACTCCGCAAGGGAAAAAAGTGCCGCTTTCTCAGTTTGCCACCCTCAAGGAGGTGACCGGTGCTGTGCAAATCTGGCGTGAGCAGGGCTCTCGCCTTGCCACTATCAGAGCCAACGTCAGGGGCCGAGATCTAGCCACCGCAGTTGAAGATGCCCAGGCTCGAGTAAATAAGGAGGTTTCGCTCCCGCCCGGCTATCAGGTAGCCTGGAGCGGCGAATTTCAAAGGCAGAAAGAGGCTTCCCACCAGCTGGCTATTGTTGTGCCGGTGACCTTGGTCGTGATCATTACCATCTTGTACCTGTCGTGCGGGACATTCAGGGGCGCCACAGTCATGTTCTCCGTCGTTCCCTTGGCCTCAATCGGCGCGGTTCTAGCCATGTACATGACCAATACTTACATGTCGATATCGGCAGGAGTGGGCTTCATCGCCCTATTCGGCTTGGCAGTCAAAAACGGAATATTGCTCGTTTCCTTTGTAAACGAACTGAGGCAGGAGGGTCTGCCTATTGAGGAAGCTGTGTATAAGGGAGCCATGATCCGCCTGAGACCGGTTTTAATGACCGCCGTCATTGCAGCCGCAGGCCTTTTGCCTGCAGCGCTTTCGAACGAAATCGGATCGCAAACCCAAAAACCATTCGCTATAGTGATAATTGGCGGTTTGGTATCTTGTACTCTCTTAACTTTATATGTGCTACCGGTGCTGTATATAAAGTTCCAACCAAGAGCGACAGAACCCGGATTGGTTGGCAATAAAGTACCCGAAGCAGCACCGGTCAAGGTTGAGGAGCAATGAGGTCTGAGCAGAGCATTGATTGGTTGGCATCCGGGCAAACTTGCCTGGCTTCAGCATTGCTTCTTTTCACTTCGCTTTTGACCGGATGCACCCACGATGCGCACAGTGCCATAGTACAGATTGAAAAACTGAAATCGCCCTTTAAAGGCGAACAAGATCTCGACGAAAAAACAGCTGCAACCGGCAGGTTGACTTTGAGCCCGGAGCAGTTGGCGGAAATAAAGCCGACTACTTCTGTTGTCCAGCAACGCAGAATTGCCAAAGAAGTTTCCCTGACAGGGCAGGTCGAGCCGGATTCTAATATGACGACACCGGTTATTTCGCTGGTGCCAGGCAGAATCGAGAAGAGCTTTGTGCAACTGGGCGACGTAGTCAAAGCGGGACAAAAGCTGGCATTCGTTAGAAGCGATGATATTGCGCAGATCGAAGCAGACTTGCTAAGACAAGTGCTCGACTTCGAAGCCGACATACAACAAGCGCGCTTCCAATTGGCTCTTTGCGAAAAGATCTTTGGACGCCACAGGCAACTTTTCAGCGAGGGCATAAGCGCCAGAGCAGACCTCGACTCAGCCGAGAGCGATTATCAAAAAGCACAGGTAGCACTTGAGACGCTTAAGGAAAAGCGCAGCGCTCTGATCACCATCGCGCGCGAAAGGTTGAGGCTGTATGGAGTCGAGAAAGACATGGTGGACAAAGTGCTAGCCACTAAAAGAATCGACGATGACTTTTACATTGACGCGCCCAGAGACGGAATCATTACGGAAAGAAATGCCGATATCGGACAGCTTATTGACAACTCGCACAATATCTTTGTGGTCACCGACCTGTCGCAGGTTTGGCTGACGGCGCAGGCGTTTGAAAAAGACATACACTGCATCAAGAAAGGACAAAAAGTATCGGTAACTGTGAACAGCTATCCTGACAAGGTATTTCAGGGAAAAGTGGATTATACTGGCGTCATGCTCGATACGGACACGCGCACGATGCCCGTGCGCGCCACAGTGCAAAATCCGCAGATTATTCTCAAGCCGGAGATGTTTGCCAATATGCACGTCCAAATTGGCGAGACAGAAGCGCTCTCGATTCC
>JADZFV010000217.1 GCA_020854255.1 Candidatus Melainabacteria bacterium
CGGTGCACCGCAGGCACCGCCTTTCTCTTTCACACCACAGCCGCCCGCGCCTGCGCAGCCGGAGGCGCCGGCCACCATTGTTGAACTTCTGACATTGTCCGGATTTTTCAACAAGAAAGATATAGCCGCGGCCCTCGATAAGGCATTGGAGGATTCGTCTCTGGCACCCGATCTTTTGATGGCACTCGGTCTTGTCGCCGATGACACACTGGACGTCGTGGTACGTTGCCAGACCCTGGTTCGCAATCGTTATTTGAGCACCGAGCAAGCAATTTATGTATTGGGTGCGGTGCGCAGCGGTCGCCTTAGCTTCGAGGACGCCCTTTCAGAAATCGGCAAATAGATTCAAAGAGCAACATCAGAGGTCGATTTCGTCGGCAAACGATATTCCGTTGCCGCCTGCTTTCATGCGTATCATGACTGCATTGGCGGCACAGCCGAAAACATCTTCCACTGATGGACCCTGTCCGAAGCCGCTTTCGACAAGCGGTCTTCCGGCAAAACATGACACGCCGATACTGACCGTGACCAGGTAGCTGCGCCCTTTGATTACCACTTCATAATGCTCGAGCCGGGTTCGAATGCGCTCCGCTGCGACTTCCGCACCCGATCTTGGTGTTTCCGGTAGAATGATGCCGAAGGCATCTTCGCGACATCGCCCAATCAAATCGATATCACGAATCGACGTAAGCATGACGGCAGCTGACGCAGCAACAATGTTGTCGCGCACTTCCATGCCGCGAGATTTTAAGATGTCATCCAAGCCGTCTACTGCGACAATCAAGAGCGACAGAGATCTGTCGTAGCGATTGGCTCTCTTCAATTCATAGTTGAGACGCTTATAGAAGGTTCTAAAGTTGTAGGTGGGAGCGACCAGATCCATGAGCACGCGCCGCTCCAGCTCGTCGGCGGACATGGCGCTGTCTTCAACCTCGCTGTCGCCGTAAAGCTTTGTCTGCTCTCTGGGCAGCTCGAAGATCGGAATTTCACCTGTGGTCCAGGGGAATTGATTGTTTTTGCTGCGCAACTCGGCAATACGGCGGTAGAATTCCGCCTCCTTTGCTTTCTTTTCTTCGGACACAGTTTTTCCCCACCCTAACCGCCGATTTTATACCCGCAGCCAGTCTAAGCGAACCCAGTTATATAATGATGGGCTAAGAATTACCGCACATAGCCAGAGGTTCTCATGACGCAACCGTCAACGGACGCAATTCCTGCTTTGAAAGTTCGCGCGGGAAAAACAGATGCAGTAATAAGAAGTGTGGAGAGGGGCGATTTTTCACTGGCTGTCGAAACATGGAAAACTGCATTTGGCTTCACTGATGAAGAAAGATGGAAGAAATTTGCTTTTGAAGTCAGCGACTATGCCGTCGGTGCTTTCATTGACGATTATCCCCATGCTCTGGCTACCGTGATCATGTTTGACTGCAATTTCAACGGGCACCTGATCAAATGTGGTGGCATAGCCGGAGTGGCGTGCAGTCCGCCGATGCGCAGGAAAGGTCTGGTCAGGGCTGTGCTCCAAGAAGTATTGAACCGATTAAACGATCAAAAGGTGGAGATTTCCGCATTGTGGCCGTTTTCCTATCCCTTTTACGAAAAGATGGGATACTCCCTCACCGACTTGCAGTACGAAGTGTCGCAGAATGTAGACGCGATTCCGCCTGTCGGCGACAGCTCCAGATTCAAGCCTGTTAAGCTGGACGACTACGAAAAGTTGATGCCCGTTCACCAGCGCTGGACAAAGACTTTCAACTTGAGCCTGGAGCGCAATTCCTATCGCTGGCAAAGACAATTGACTCGCCCGGAGCGTCAATTCGTGCTGTATCTTCATGAAGACGGATATATGATCTGGAATTTGCAAGATCCCGAAAATCGCACCCTGGAGGTTGTGGAATGGGCTTATTTGACCGAGCAGGCATTTCACGACGGACTGGCCTTGATCAAAAATTGCGGGCAACTCGCTTTCGACAGCGCAAAATGGGTGATGCCAGTACTCGATCCGTTGCTGAGATTGGGGGTTTCATACCCGCCTGCCAGAGTGAACGTCAGGTATGGCATGATGTCTCGTGTGGTCAACAGTGAAGCTTTTTTCAAAAACTGCAGCTTAGATGCGCACAAAGTCGAAATTTGCGATCCGATGGGTATTAGCGGATCTGCAAATATCGATGGTGGCATCCGCCCCGGACCTGGAGAAGTGCTGCAAATCGCTGCCGGTTTCATGAAGCCGTCCGGCCACGTTGCCGAGTCTCTCTACAAGAAAGCAGCTAATGTTGCCACCTTTTCAATCGAGCAATATTGAGGTCTTGCCAGTAAACATAGTGACAAGACCTTCAACGAATATTGAATTTTTATCTGGCTGGCGGTAGCCTCCGAAGCTGCTATGCGCGTTTACGGGTACGGCCCGTTTTTGTGGAAAGTCGTTTTTCCACCTGTACCAAAATGACCGACACTGGAATATCCAGAGCCAGGGCCAGACGGCTCAAGTTTTTTACCGAAATATTGCGCGCTCCGCGCTCGACGTCACTTATGTACGAGCGGTGAAAGCGGCTGGTTTCGGCGAGGTCACTTTGAGACATGTGCAAGCGCGCTCTGCGCTCCTGCAGCACAATTCCAAGCGCTGAGATCATTCTTTCATGTAAATTCAAGTCTTTTGCCATATCTTGCTCGACGACACTGCAATGCGCAGTTTCGCCACCCCCTTGCTAACACCATACTCCCAATTTAGTGATTCAAGAAATCACCCTTTAGGGTGACTGAAGCGCCACGAGCAATGCCTTTTCCCGTAGAAGCTCATGCAGTAAGGGTTTTGGAAAAAAAACTTTTTTCGAAAGATTTGCACCTTTTAGTCTAATTCGGGTGTCAGTCTGATATAGATCGAATCTTTCAGCGCAAAGGAAGATCTCAGGAAGATGCGCACGAACAATAGAGATGCAGGAAAGGTCGCCGGCACGTTCAGATAAAGGCGCGTCCGGCGCGTGTCTAATAAAAGTCGCATGAGAATAGTACAGACCTGCAGGAGAAAAACTCGCCTGTCTTCTAGGCTCTCAAAATTGTGCTGGGAAAAAATGCTTCCGAGTCTTCATAACCATGTTGTACCGTGATAAATTTATCAGACAAATCTTGCATTGCTTTTGCGTCATTCTCGCGCCCTTGTTTCTTCAACAAGATGGCAAAATTTTGCAGGCAGGTGCCCAATCTGGGCATGTTTCTTCTCTGCCGGAAGCCTTCAATTGCAAGTTTGTATTGAGCTTCAGCCTCGGCGTTTTTATCCTGGGCCTGGTACAGCAAAGCCAGCTCAAAGCGGAATTCCTCAGCCGGTCCGAGCGGCGAATCGATTGTCTTCAATCCTTTATTTATGACTGTTTCGGCATCCGTATATTTGCCGAGCTTGCGCAATACCGTTGCATATTTATGCTGAGTGATGAGCACTGAGCGATGGTCTGCGCTCAAAGTCTTGTCGAAAATCTCGAGAGCACGTTTGTACTGTGTTTCTGCTTCTTCCCATTTGCTTTCTTTGGCGGCGCAATCGCCCAGGTGCTCGACAACCGGTCCCAGATAGTAGTGTCCGGCATAAAAATTCTTTTCCAGAAGGGCTAAGGCACGCTTAAACTGCTCAAGGGCGGGCTCGATCCTGCCTACTATCAGGTAAAGGGCGCCCAGCTCGTCAAGGAGTTGGCTGACAGTATGGTCATTTTCACCCATAGAGGCGATGCGTTTTTCGATAGCTTGCTTGTAAAGTGATTCTGCTTCCTGCCCGCGGCGATGATGCATAGCCTCTTTGGCCTTGGCCCAGAGGTTATTCGATTCGCTGAGAGCGGGAAGGTTTTTGGCTGTGAGCGTTTCTGTCATAAATCCAAGTTTCTGAAATAGGAGCGCAACCAAAGTATCATACACAGACAGGCCAATTCCTTCCCTTGCCTCTTCGTAACCTGAGGCAGCGGGCAGCCGTCAGCTTTGGTCAGCCGGTCAGCGCTA
>JADZFV010000218.1 GCA_020854255.1 Candidatus Melainabacteria bacterium
ATTAAATACATCGGGCAGGCGCGTGGTCGTGTGACCGTGGATGAAGGCGCCCTTGTCAAGCTTTCGATCAACGATCCTTCGAATGCTTATCTTTCTCCCCTGGACGACTTGCACCCTAATGACCTGGCTGCTGTGTCCCTGTACAGCGCCTACATCAGTTCCGCCTCGATGACTCATCTTTCACGCATGACCGGACTGCAGGAGCTTGACCTCGGCTATGCCCGGGTGATTAAGAAGCTGGAAGCAGGTATCCCCAGCTCCGAAAATATTGATGGATTACTCTGGCAAATTCGTAAGCTGACAAACTTGCGTACGCTCAAGTTGGGCCACATTCCCTTAACTGATTCAGGCATGCAGCATCTTTCCGGGCTGAAAAAACTGGAAGTACTCGACCTTGAAGAAACCAAAATTACAGACCATGGTATGGCATATTTGCAAGAACTCACACAATTGAAGATTCTTGATTTACAGGGCATCAATATGACCGGGCCTGGTCTGAGGGCTTTGATTCGCCTGAAGAATCTGCAAAGCCTTGACCTTCAAGACACAAAGATGGACGACAAAGGTGCGCAAAACCTCAGTTTTATGAATCAGCTGAAGTGGCTGAGGCTAAAAAGCACGCGCATTACCGATGAGGGCATGCAACATCTAGCTGGTATGACCGGGCTTAGAGAGCTGGAATTGGACGACAACAATATTACCGACTTTGGACTGATTCATCTGAGTGGCATGAGTCATCTACATGAACTGGATATTTCATTTACTAAAATCACGGATTCTGGTTTGCATTTGCTTTATGGTTTGGTCAATCTGCAAAGCGTCGGTCTTAAAGGTTTGAATCTTTCGGAAAGCTCTCTCAACGATCTTCGGCAGGCCTTGCCGGGCTGCCAATTAGTACTTTCGTGAGCATGAAAAAATGGCACTATTAAATCGAAACACCGGTTTTATTTTTGGCAACGTACTGGGCCTGACGATCCTTGTCGCCGGCATCATGATCACTGCTCCGCAGAAGAAAGCCGAGCAGGCGGAAATCGACAAGCGCAACAGTGAGGCAGTCGTCGTAGCGGTTTGCGACATTCAGGTGGCAACGAGAATTAGTATGGACGTTGTAAAAGAAGATCGAAAACCGCACGACCAGGTGCCACTGAATGCGGTGACGTCAGCCAAAAAAATTGTTGGTTTGTTGACCAAATCCGAGATCAAAAAAGGCCAGGTCGTCACTTACTCAGCTCTCGATCTGCAGTCCAAATCAGAGTAGTGTCGCACGGCGTATGCTCTTGCCGTACTGTTTCAAAGGGACATTGATTGGTGCAGAGTTGAGTTGACGCACATACAAAAGTATGTATAATAGAGCTATAGGAATATTGCTTCTTGAACTGCCGAGTCTAAGGCTAATTCGCGAAGCTCCCTATGCGCGAGTGTTGCCTAGGGCCCTCGCGTTATGAATGGGGGTCGCGTGTGGGCTCAAATGGGCAGTTACATCTGTTGGTGCAAAATCGTTCAATCGCAAAATTCCCTGCAAACAGTGCTAGTGCTGCACGTTGTGTGTTTTTCAAATGCCACACAGACTGCCTTCTTCAAATGCCGCACAACGTGCGGCTATTCTACATAAGTGGAGAGCCGGGTTTGTCTGTGACTTGAGTGGGACTGGGATCGTCTTCGACAATCTTCGGCGTGATTAAAAGCATTAATTCCGTTCTGTTGCGACCCTTTAGACTGTTTCTAAAGAGTGCACCCAAGACTGGTGTTTCCGCCAGGTAAGGTACTTTGGCCAGAATCGCCGCTTCGTTTTCGGTGAATAATCCGCCAATTACTAGCGTCTGACCATCTTTGATGCGTACTTCCTGCGACATGATGTCGCGTATATTGAGCAAAGTGACGACGGTGGGATTCTGGTTGGGGTTGCCAAAAACCAGGGGTGCACCCAGTGGGGTCGAGACCTGTGGTCTGAGGCGCATAGTAATAAATCCGTCTTCTGCTACCTTGGGAAGCACGTTCAGGAAAATACCGGCTTTGGTCAGCTCGACGTTGGTCGTGACGACACCGAGCGATACTGTTGATGTGACTTTGTGCACGACTTCCTGCGCAAGCGTGATTAATGATTCGGTGTTGTCGACGACCACGACAGACGGATTGGCGATCAGCTTGGCTTTATTAGTCTGCAAAAGCATGTTCAGGCTGATGTTGAGGGCTGTGGGGATGGTGGCGATATTGGCTCTGCCGCCGGCACCGCTGCCCAGGGTCAAAAGATTGATGCCAGTTTGAGCGGCCGGCACGGAAGAAACACCGGCAATTTGCTGGGCTGCCTGCGGTAATACAGAGCCGATCAAACCGGTAAACGGATTGGCTGGTGCGAAGTTTGTGACGCTGTTTGAGGCAGGAGCGATGCTGTTTGCGGTCTGGGTAATTTGGGTTTGGGTGGGCTGCACAGTGAAAGGGATCGAAAGCGGTGATGTGACTTGATTTATGACTTGAGATCCGCTGCCGGCGATGTTGGCGGACTGGCCGCCCAGACCTGGTAAGTAGCGCACCAGAGGGGCAGCCGCATTGCCCAAAACCGATGCCGACAGCCCGCTGCCCTGCGTGCTGACGTTGGCTGCCAGCTGTCTAATGCCCTGATTGGTCAGTTCTACCAGAGACGTTTGCACATGCACCTGGCGCGGGCGGCGATCGAGAATGCGTATCGCTTCTTCGGCGACGTTCAAATCTTCAACAGTTCCGACAACAAGAACCTGTCGATTTTTCACATCCGGGACAACAATTGTCGAGCCGCCGTTGGGATCTACGTCATAATCGGCGGGCACTTCCTGGAAGGTGCGAATTTGTTGCGTACCGGGATCGACAGCGGCATTGTTGAATCCGACGCCTTCTTGAGTCTGGCTCCTGCTTGTGCCGCGCACCTTTTTTCTTTCAAGGTCGAGTTTTGTAATCTGATTATTTGCGCTTTCTTCTTTGCCGCCGCCTTCTGCAAAATTCGGATCGGGTGCCAGGTCTCCCGAGCGTTTCAATTCCATGTTGAAGTCAGGAATATAGCCGCGGTTAAACACCGAGGCGTTGAGAAGCATCGCCACATCGTATGGATGCGCATAGCTCAGTTTGAAAACGCGGGCGACAGGACGATTCAATCCCAATTGGATCATGGCCTGCGCAGTGCCCACGATGACAGTATTGTCTAATTTGCGGCTTTGCAGACCGGCTGCCGCCAGGACCGTGTCCATCGCTTCGTCGAGAGTGAGATCTTTGAGGTCGCCTGTTATTTTTCCGACCACTGATTTGTCGATAATGATGTTGAGACCGCCGCGTCTGGCCAACTCGGCAATTACCTCTCGAGCCGGCATGTCGCGGAAGCTCATATTGTGCAAAAGCTCTTGCGACGCAAAAAGTTTGAATGGACGGCGTACTTGAACCGTACCCGAAACGCTTGTTACGTTAGGCTTTCGGGCCAGAGATTGAGCCAACTTTCTGGCTGCTTCTTCAGGGGTGGAAGAAAAGTCAGATACAGAATTTGAAGGAGTGCTCGATTGCGAATCACCGCTTGCTCTGGATGATGTGTTTTGCGCTAATTGACGTTTTGGCTGCTCAGTTAAATCGAATGACGGATCGTTTTTCTCCTTCTTGTTGCCCGATGGCTTCTCGCCAATGAGATCAGGCTTCTTTGCCGTCTCATTCTCTGCCCTACCTTCCGATTGCCGGCCGGCTGGATCGAAGGGGGCGGGATCGGGGGTAAATTTGAGCAGTCGGGTGTCGGCGCTCGCTGCGCTTGCGTCGTCTGCCAGTGCAGGCTGTAAATATGAGGAAATCGAAAGCCCCGTAATAAGCGGGGAAAGCAAAATACTGAGGGCAAGACTGCGTCTGGTCATTACCGACCACTCATTTGTGCTTGACTTTTCCTGGTGCCAGATACGGTGCAATTTTATTGTCTCTGGTCGCAATTTATGACGTCGCCGGCGGTGCGTAAAATTGGTAACTGGAAATACAATCGGTTGATTTTCCCCTCACTAATTGTACCTGCAGTAGTAGATTTTGCAATTGGTCAGCAAGCTGTATCTGCTCTTATTGTCTGCGTTTTCCGCTTGCTAATCCGTAGATGGCCACTTCCAAATTATTCCTCGCTTCACCCAATCTAGGGTTGATTCGTAGAGCCAATCGAAATTCATTGATGGCAGAAAACATATCGCCTTTGCTGTAGAGTGCATAGCCAAGATCGTTGTGTGCTTGAGCGTTGAGTGGGTCAAGACTGACGGCCTGACGAAACTCATCTATGGCTCCTCTGACGTCGCCTCGAGTAAAAAGCGATCTGCCCAAAACGGCGTGACTGTCAGCGGATGTGGGACTCAATAGAGTGGCCTGCCTGGCCGTTCTCACGGGAGTTTCTTTTTCTCCGTACTTGAGTAAAGCTTTAGTCAAAGATACATGCGCCTTGCCCGAGCTGGGATCTAGTGACACGGCCTGGCGTGCGGCTTTGACGGCGCCGATGGTATCACTGGCTTGCAACAGGCAGTCGGCCAATCCTGATAGTGCCTCCGCCGATGGTTGTATGCCGATAGCTCTTCGATATTCATTTATGGCTTCGGATATATCGCCTCTGGCGCTCATGCACTCAGCTTGCATGACATGCAGAAGAGCCACGTCAGGAGCAATTTTGATCGCCTGCTTGAATTCCAATTCCGATGCCTGCGCATCTCCGACTTCGTTCAAGATTTTTGCCATCAGAGCGTGCGCGACATAGTTGCCGGGATCAAAACCGATGCCGCGCCTGATTTCCTGACCGGCGCCTTCAGAGTCGCCTGCGATATAGAGAAAAGTGCCGAGTCGGATACGCAAGGCAGCGCTTCTGGGCGAATCGGTAATTCTCTTGCGCAGGGAAACAATCAAATCACCGACCGATTTCAATTCGATATTTTGTGAAGGCATGCGGATCAACGCCAGGGCTCGAGGCAAGTCTCTGGTCGACTCCAGGCGTTTGGGCTCTGCGCTTTCGCCGAATTCTAGAGGGTCAAAGAGAATCCTCAGGGCTGTTTTTGAAAGTTCGCGCGCCGGTTTTGGCTGCTCAGGCTCGATCTTCCCTTCCGGAATGCCGGTTGTAAGACTTTCGGCATTAATAGCCTGGCTGGATGTTTCGGGTGTTTCCACCTTGGTTCTGATCGGTCTTTTCAATGTGAAGGCAAGGCATTCCGGGACCAGTAAAAGTCCCGCAGCCATCATCAAAAGCGTTTTTTTGTAACTTGCCAATTGCATAAAAAATTGGGCTTGTCCGGCAACGCAAGCTAACATACTAGCAGGCTGCGGACAGACGCCGCTGTCGGTTAGACCGTTTCAGTCCACTGTTTGTCGGTGGCGAGGCTAATTTTTCTTAGACGATGGTTTCACACGCATATATTCATATCCCCTTCTGCAGTCACAAATGTGATTTTTGCGATTTTGCCGCTTTTGCCAGGGTCGATCATTTGATAGACGAATATGAAAAAGTCGTCCTCAAAGAGATGGACGACAGGCTCACAGCACTTGCTGAAAAAGTCGGCGGACTGAAAGATGAAAGACTAAAGTCTGTCTTCTTCGGCGGTGGCACACCAGGTCTTGTGGAGCCCCGCGTGCTTGGCTCAATGCTCGCCAAACTGAGTTCATACATCAAACTAGCTCACGACTGCGAAATAACCATCGAGACAACCCCTCACGCAGTCACGCGTGAAAAGCTTGAGCAATGGGAGAGTCTCGATATCAACAGGATCTCTGTCGGGGTCGAGTCCTTTCTCGATGAAGAATTAAAGGCGATGGGACGTGATCATTATCGCCGTGAAGCTTTGCAGGGTCTGGAATTGGCCTGCCAGTCCAAGGTTGCCGTAGTAGGGCTCGATCTAATGTACGGGCTGCCCACCCAGACTCCCCAGAGTTTTGCAAAGAGCCTGGACGCAGCCACCGACTTTGCCTCGCGTTTCGATAATTTGTTGCATGTTTCCGCTTACGGGCTGCATCTGCCCTTTAATTCACCGCTCTACTCCAGGTTTCCCAAAGGAGCAGATGCTTATCCAGCCGATGATTCATATGTGGAGATGTTTGAGCTTCTGGTGGAAACGCTTGAGGGTGCAGGCTTCGAACACTATGAAGTGTCGAATTTTGCCCGGGCAGGCAAGCAGTCCAGCCACAATTTGGCTTACTGGATGAACGCTGAATATCTGGCGTTCGGAGTCAGTGCGCACCGGTATCTAGATGGTGTCCGCACCTCCAACTGGCGTTCTTTGAAGCGCTACATGCGCGACTGGCTGGGCGACGAGACCACAGACGTTATTGATGAAAAGACACGTTCTCGTGAAGCTATCATGCTTGGGCTGAGGCTCAGGCGCGGAATTGAGCTGGCTGCTTTTGAAAAGGAGCACGGGTTCGACCTTGCCGAGCGCTTTTCTTCTGAGATTGAAAAATTTGCCCAGGCTGGTTTGATGGAAAAGTCTCAGGGGCGCCTGTTCTTGACCAGAAAGGGTGTGCCCGTGAGCAATAGTGTGATTGCAGCCTTTTTCTGAGGATAGGCGTGACCCTACCTTAACTTTTGGTAATCTCTCTGCGGTTCATACTTTCAAGCGACCGAATTCAGCTATGTGCGGAGAGATTAACGGCATATATATAGGGGTATGGAGTTCTCGGTCTCTTTGCTATGACTTTTACTAGGAGCGCAAAAAGCGCGTTGAAGAGCTGTCCTGAGTGTTTTACCGAGTTTGAAGACTCCGTAGACGTTTGTCCTACGGATTCCACCAAGCTGCAGACGGTTTCTAAAGACCCTCTGGTCGGCACCATGCTTGACGAGCGTTACTTGATTGAAGGAGTTATCGGCCGCGGCGGCATGGGCGTTGTCTATCGTGCCAGGCAGCAGAATATGGACAAAGACATGGCGATTAAGATGCTTTATTCGCATAAGGTGTCCGAGCCGGAGGCGATCAAGCGTTTTCACCGCGAAGCGAAAACAGTCACTGCGGTGCGCCACCATCACATCATCAATCTCTACGATTTCGGCATGTATCAAAACCAGCCTTACCTGGTGATGGACTATCTGGAAGGCAAAAGTCTCAAAGACATTCTCAAGGATGAAGGGGCGCTTTCATTCGAGCGAGCCGGAAAAGTATTCGAGCAAGTGTTGGACGCTCTGGCATCGGCACATGAATCGGGTGTCGTACACCGCGACTTGAAGCCGGAAAACATCATGCTCAGCAAACAGAACAATCAAGAAGATTGGGTGACACTTGTCGATTTTGGTTTGTCGAAAATCATGGAAAGCGGCGATGGGGGCATGGATCATCTGAACATCACCAAAGTCGGTGATGTGTGCGGGAGTCCGCCCTATATGTGCCCAGAGCAATGCTTATCTTCCACTGTTGTCGACCCCAGAAGCGATCTTTACTCACTGGGCATCGTCATCTACGAATCACTTTCTCTAAAGCTTCCATTCAACGCCAAGTCGGCAATCGAAATGCTGGACTGTCACCTATATGCGACGCCGATTCCCTTCAACTTCTCTATCCCGGAAATGAAGGTTTGTTCGGAAATGACGCGTGTTTTGAATACGGCACTGGAAAAAGATCCGGAAAAACGTTATCAAAACGCTCAAGAATTCCTGGAAAAGCTCCAGGAAGCGGTCAAAAGAGATGGCGTCAAACATCGGGCAATGAAACATCGCGAAGAAGTGGCGCAATTCCATGGACTCATGGAAGAAGCAAAAGCAATTCGCGACAGCGAGCATAAGCGCACATCCGATGAGATGGAGCGTCTGGCTCAAGAGACGATTGCTGCTGCCGAAGCTGACGCCAGTGTTATTGCACCGGACCCGCAGGCGCTTGCCCAGGCGGTTGAAGGAGCGCTGGAAGAACTGGAAGGAGAATGCCCTTATTGTGGTGCGGCAGTTACCACGGCTCTCAAATTCTGCGCCAGTTGCCAGCGTCAATTGCTGGGCTCCGAACCGAAGGGATTGGGCCAGTCGCGAACCCGCCCTGGTGCTCACAGACCGTTGCACAAGACCACCGAGCACAGTGTCGGATTTTCATCGCGTGCCAAAGAACAGATGGGCAATAAAATGGGCGGGCTGTCTACGATGCAGAAGGCCCTCGGATTTCTTCTTGTTTTTGCTGTTTTCTACGGTTGTTATGCCGTCTTTACTAATGATGACGTCATGAAGTCGATCAATAGGGTGGTGGCATCGATGCAGAGCAAATCTGAACCCGAAGACGCTCCGGCTTTGCCTAAAACGATTTCGGGAGCAAAATCAAGCTCTTCAAGCAAGAAGTAAGTTCTAGCCTTTCTTGTGAGCCAGTTCTGCGCGTTCTACAAGTGTGCGCGCTTCGCGTTTATGGTCTTCCTGATTGCAGCCATCCAAAATTTTGTGCGCGCAGTCCACGACTTCCTGACCGTTCGTGCCGCTGTGCACCTCCTCAATGGCGATGGCTTTTTCCAGCGCCCGGTGCGCTTCTTCAATTTTGCCTTTGGCTAGATATGCCTTTGCGGCTTTAGTGAAGTGTTCGGAATATTTTTTTGCCGATGCCTTGTCGAGATCGTCAACATCGATCGATGTATGGAAGGAAGACTTCAAATGCTTCTTGCCTTCGTAGTTCGCCGCGGCTTCGATCCGCCTGGTATCAGCTTCGGCGATATTCATTTTCACTTGCGCGATGTTGCTTCCCCGCCCTGTATCTTCATACAATTTGAGCAAAGCAAGTTCGCTCTTGATATAACGATCGCCTTGATCGCCAAAACCCTTTGCTTGCGCGGCCGCCTTTTTGTAGTGTTCTTCAGCATCTTGCCAGGCTTTCTGTTTGGCGGCTTGATCGCCTTGCGCCAGTTCGAATTGCCAGAGCAGTTTTTGATACACAGGACCCCTGTCTTCATCAGGTCCGGGCCAGGTAAGCAGAAGAGCGCAGGTGAGAAGACCTGCGCCGAGCAATGCGTAGAGTCCATAAATATACTGTTTGAGCCTCTTGCGCTCGCGATCTTGTTTTTCGGTCAAGCTGATGGCGTCGAGCACCAGAGACTGCAACTGCTTTTTCTCTTTCTGTTCTTGCTCTTGCTTTACCATCGCATCGTCGACATCCGGCACGAATTCCCCGCCTCTGGGACCGGTGTCAAAGGTGCTGGGCTCGTAGGAAGCCGCTTTCTGCAAGGATTCGATGTGAATTCTCGAACGCTTTGCCGCTTCGATCAAACCTTTTTTCAATTCTTCGACGGTTTGCTGGCGTTGAAATGGATTTTTGCTCAGAGCTTTTATTACTTGACTATCGAGCAGCTCGGGGATAGTCAATTCGGGTGCGATGCCCCTCAAGGACAAAGTCGGCTCGCTGACTTGTTTGTTGAGTGTCTCCAGAGTACTGGCACCGACGTGCGGTGGCGCGCCGACAAGGGACTCATACATAAGGCAGCCGAAAGAATAAATGTCCGATCTGCAGTCGACCTCGCCGCCTGTGCATTGCTCAGGGCTCATATAGAGCGGACTTCCGAAGACTTCGCCCTCTTTGGTCAGGCGTTGATCTTGGTTGTTGTCGCCGAGCATTTTGGCGATGCCGAAGTCGAGAATTTTAACGACATCTCTGGCGTCGTTTTCTTGCATGATGAAGATATTTCCGGTCTTAAGATCGCGGTGAACGATTCCTTTTTTGTGCAAGACCATTAGCCCATCACAGATTTGCAAGAAGATGTGAACGGCTCTTTCAAGCGAAAGATGGGTCGTGGTTTGCAGGACGTCTGCTAGACTTTCGCCTTCAAGATACTCGGTGATGAGATATGGTTTTGCATTATCGAAAATGCCGAAATCAAAAACTTGAACGATATTCAGATGTTTCAGAGAGCTTAGAGTTTTTGCCTCTTTTGTGAAACGCTCTATATGAAGCGGGTCGCTGACTAATTGTGAATTGAGAATCTTGATGGCGACAAGACTGTCCATCAAGGTGTGTCGTGCTTTGTAGACAGTGCTCATGCCTCCGCGGCCGATCACAGCCAGGATTTCGTACTTTTCGGCGAAGATTGTTCCGAGCAATGGATCGGGCAGAACCGGCGTTAAATTCCCACCGTCAACCGGGCATACAGCCGTGTCTGATGGATAGGAGACCTGACACTTGAGACAGACCATAGTCATGCCTTGTTGTGCTTCTGTCTGCACTTGTCCTTGATTCTCTTTATCCACGCCGCGCCTCACAAAAACTCGATAGGTGAATCATAACTCCAATAGCTGCCAAACCGTGAGCCCCGTCACCAGTTTGGCCGGGCAAGTCGGGGCGGGACATGCAAATGCCGAAAGAAATCAAAGCACCAGGATTGGATTAGAAACAGTTCAGAAGTATTTGATTAAAGGGAAGCCATCTTTGCTGGAGCTTATAAGGAGCATGGCTTAAAAATTCTTCAGTGCAAAGGCCTGCCACGCATCCTTTTGTAAGCAGGCAACCTGTGGACTGAAGGATACAGACTTGTATGAAAAGTGCTAGCTGGGCTCCCAGGTGCCGTTTTTCATGTCTTTTCCGAGGCGGAAACCGTGAATGAGATTGGCTCTGGTCAGTTGATAGATCTCGTGCAGGGCATCTGGGTCTTCTATTCCGTGTTTTGTAGACATGGCATTGACCTGCTGCATGGCCACCGCTGAGAAATAGACGAAGACCTCGTCACGCACTTCTCCGCGTCCCTGATTGGGCAGGCGCAATACGGCGCGGCCAAAATCGTTGTTGACGGCTTCCACCAGCTCATGCGTCAGTGAATCGCCGTAAAAAGTATCCGCTTTCTTACCCATTGAATCCTCTTAAGCGTAGAAGTCGCTGTCTTGCGGCTTAGACTTCGCATCTATGTGATCGCTATTAAATAATCGCTTCTGACTATTGGCGATTTCTTGATCAATTATCGAGGGCGTCCAACGCTCTTCGTATTTCCTTGATGTCTTGCCACATCAGCCATTTGGGGCTTCCCACCTCTCTCGATTCGTTTCTCAGGAGAAAGGAAGGGTGAAACACGGGCATTACTTTAGCACCGTTTTTGAAGTCGAACCATTTGCCTCTAACACGGCTTATCGGATCCCTAATTTGCAAAACGCCCTGCACCGCAGTCGATCCAGCCAATACGATCAATTTTGGTTTAACAAATTCAATCTGAGCTTCAAGAAATGATCTGCATGCTTCTATTTCATCTTTGCCCGGAACCCTGTTGCCTGGCGGGCGGCACTTAACCATGTTGCATATATAAGTATCTTTTTTGCGATCAATGTTTACGCAAGCAAGAATTTTGTCTAATAGTTGACCGGCGCGTCCAACAAATGGCAAACCAATCTCGTCTTCTCTTTGGCCGGGTCCTTCGCCAATGACCATTAGTTTTGCACAGGGGTTGCCGTCGAAGAAGACCACGCTCTGGCGAGTCTCACAAAGACGACAGGCCCGGCAAACCGATGCGGTAGCGCTAGCTTCTTCCAGAGAGGTTATTAAATAAGGAGCTGGCGTTTCGAGTGAGAGCTTCAGGGTCATGTCGCAGCCGGCACCATATTCGGAGTGACAGTGTTGGTGTTGACTGCATGATCGACCAGAGAAATTGCTGGTTGAGTCATCGTCAACTCGTCTACTGTAATACCGTTTACGGTGTCGAGCGGATAACCTAGGCAGATTTTAGCTGTTTCGCGAAAACGTGATGGATCGCCGGTTGTATATATGTGCGAGCGAGAAATTTTGGCGCTGCTGTTTGTATATGTTTTCGATTTTGTATCAATATCTGCAGTCAATGCAGCTTGCTGATTTTCGATACCGGAATTGATATGTGCATTAGTATTGGCAATTGACTGTGCGATTGCATCGGCAAGCAGCACCGCCGGATCGATAAGCTGCACTCTGCCTGAGAGCAAACGTGAAAGAGCCGCATCAACAAAGGGAAAATGTGTGCAGCCGAGAATGACCGCTTCTGCACTTTCCTTCAAAAGTTTGTCTGAGTATTTCTTGAGTGCCGCATCCATTTCTTTGGAATCACCCAGACCGCGCTCAATTAATGGCACAAGATCAGGGCAGGCAATTTCAGTGACATGCTTGTGAGAGTCTCTGTCGTGAATAGCTTTGGAAAATGCTTTGCGTCTTACAGTCGTTGATGTAGCAATTACGCCGACGCGGTTGAAATTTGCCGCTACAAAGTCGGCTGTCACGCCAATCAAGTCTATTACTGGAACTGAGGCTGTCTTTCTCAATTCGTCGCCTGCCACAGCTGCGCTTGTATTGCAGGCAATAACGATGCTGTCTACTGTTTGATTTGAGATCCAGCCGACTATTTGCGATACGAAATGAGAGATCTCTCCGGCCGATCGGTCGCCGTATGGGCAGCGGGCTGTGTCGCCGACATAGACAAAGGAGTGAGCACTGGCACCGAGGCGAGAGGATAGTTGGCGCAGGACCGATAATCCACCCAGTCCCGAATCAAAAAGACCGATCCGGGCGCCCTGCCCGATCGCGTCTTTGTCTGTCTGATAGTTTTTGTTAACTGACAAGTCCAGTCCCTGGCGCCCTTTGAAACCTGCCTTATGGCCTGGCAAAGGCAAGTTTCGATCCAATATTATGATTCTCAACTAAAGCTTGGAAGCTATGGTTGGCACAAGTTTATGTTTTTGTTTTATTCACTTTAACTTTCCAAGGGACCGAGTTAGGAGTGAAAACTTCTCTCTGGGTCACCCATAAATACACAATGCTCAGAAAGATGGACTGCCCGATTTGCCTGCCAGTTCTTGTTTTTCGGTCAGGTACTGAACAATACCTTGAGACACAGAGTCGGCTATCTTGACCTGGTAGCCGGCTGAGCCTAGATTGTCGCGTTCCTGCGGATTGGAGATAAAACCGACCTCTGCCAGGATTGCAGGGATGGGTGTGTGGTTGATTACGTAAAATCTTGCCTTTCTTACAGAGCGATCCGGAACGCCCAGACCCTGTACGAGTTGCTGGTGGATAGCTGTCGCCAGCGCGCGGCTTTGTTCCGTTTGATAATAAGTTTCCACGCCGTAAATGCTGGTGGTGCTTTCCAGTGCATTTATATGGATGCTAAGGAACAGATCTGGTTGGTTGTCGTTTGTAATTTTTACGCGGTCTTCCAGAGAAACGAATGTATCGTCCGAACGCGTCATAATCACGCGCGCGCCCAACTGGGTCAAGCGTTTTTTCAACTGATTGGTTATCTGCATGGTCAGGTCTTTTTCTGAAACGCCCGACCTTTGAGCTCCGGGATCGCTGCCGCCGTGACCGGCGTCAAGGACTATCAATTTGTTTTTGACCAACTGTGCTTTCAGATGAGTTGGCATTGGACTGCTGGAAGATCGTCTAATCTTCAGGCTCAGCGTTGTTCCGTTTTCAATCAATTGATCGCAAACATCGACCGTACTGTCTTTGAGATCCAAAACCAGTCGGTTCGTAAGCCCCGTTTGATCAGGCGTGCCGGTGCGCATGCCTTTAACAAGCAATTCGTCATTGACCGCGGGCAATTGCGCGGAAGCCAGGGCTGGTAAACCGTCGAAGTCGATGACATATCGCTCCGGTTCGTGTAATCGGAATGTTTTGTAGTCTAGTTTTTTGTCGGTCTTGACCAGAACATCGGTGGCGCCATCGTCATTGATTTGGTCGATATCATTGACGGAAACAATCACCTGACCGTCATCACGCAAATCTTGCCAGGTGCTGGATGAAGTATTTGAAGATGCGCTCGTTGATTTGTATAGAACGGAACTGTCATCTCTAGAGATCTCTGAAACTCTGTCAGAGTTAGTTTTTCTATCGCGCTTTTTACCTGAAACCAAGGCTGTATCTTCCGCAATAGCCAACCATTTTTCTTTTTCATACTGCAGTTCTGCCTGTTTTGCAGGGCGTGTAATTTTTTCGCTCAATCTCTCAGCAGATTTCTCTGAAATTCCATCAGGCGATCTGTCAGCGCGAATTATCGATGCTGTGACTGGTTTCTTATTGTTTTTGACGATAATTTCCTTTCCCGGCTTGGTACCATATGCAGTACCGTAGGAGGAAACTCCCGAACTTACTTCTGCCGACTTTCTGTAGTCGGGAGCCAGTGGTGCCACTCCCGCCGGTGCTGGCACGCTCGATGCGGCAGCCGATCTCAATCTGGTTGTGTTTGTTTGATTATCCGCCACTTGAGGTCGTGGAGCCAGGACTGGATAGCCGGCAGTCCACTTCATGATCAATGTGCCGGGGCGAGCGTGAAAGGCCAACGTGCGAAACGCTCTTGCGTTAAACGCGGCTACAGAGATACGCATGGTTGGAGGCTGGCTGCTGAATTGGCCGATGCGAATCTCCTGAATTCCCGGATGTCGCCAGGCATCAGGCGCTGAATTTTCCGGTTTTAAAAGATGAGTGGCAAGTTGGTAGGAAATGCCTTCAAAATCCGCCACTAATAACGTTTTACCATCGGAGCCCGGCAGATACTGAATGAGCGGCGCCGGCAGTGGCGTTTTCGAATTAGTCGAAATAGTTATCGAACCGTGAGCTAAGTCGGGCAGCACTGAAACTACTTTCTCAGCCGCCGCGGAATTTTCTCCATACACACATGGGCAGGAGAAGGTCAGGAGGGTGGAGAGTATCAGAAAACAGGTATGGCTACCAGTTTTCCCAGACATGAAACCACCTTAACTTTCAACCGTAGAGCCATAATAACATGCCGTCCAGCAGTAGGTGGTGGCGTGTCTCTTCCAGAAAAAGTCGGTCCGAAAACCTTGCCGGCTATATTCGCTTGATATCAGCCTGCCACCACATGTGAGGCATAAATAAAATTGAGCTTTCCTCATGTGGGCCGCCCTTTACCGTTTTCCTGTTAATCTAACTTCTGCAGTTTCGAGTGCAATCGCTTTTGTTGACCCCCAGCGAGTTGCCAGTCAGGATGCGAATCTCACCGAAAGAATCCGTTGCCAAGACTTTAAGACTCTGCAAAGACTAATCGGTCCGGCTAAAAGTTCAGAAAGCACGGATTATTTAGCGCGTTTTTACAAACAAACCAGCTTCGAAGGGAGTTTTCCAAAATGGATGTCAACCTGCTCGCGGTCCTAGGATGTGGCGCAGCGGCAATTCTTTATGTGATTGTCGTGGGAAGTTACGTGCTCGGTCTCAGCCCTGGAAACGAAAGAATGCAGGAAATTGCATTAGCGATTGAGCAGGGCGCCAATGCATTCATGAAACGCCAGTACACTTCCGTTGCCCTCGTTGGGGTGGGACTCTTTCTCATAATCGGGTCGCTACTTGACTGGGTGACTGCCGCAGGATTTTTAGTGGGTGCGACATTGAGCTCTCTTGCCGGAATCTTCGGCATGATGGTGTCGGTAAAAGCTAACGTAAGAACTGCCGAGGCTGCCCGCGGAGGACTTGCCAAAGCACTCGACGTCGCGTTTAAAGGCGGCTCGGTGACCGGACTTTTGGTTGTCGGACTTGGCTTAATCGGCGTTGCCGGCTTTTATATGGCGACCAAGGATGTGAAGGCTCTGGTTGGACTCGGTTTCGGAGCCAGTTTGGTTTCGGTGTTTGCCCGTCTGGGTGGTGGCATCTACACCAAAGCAGCCGACGTCGGTGCCGACCTCGTCGGTAAAGTAGAAGCGGGAATTCCCGAAGATGATCCGCGCAACCCCGCTGTTATTGCCGATAACGTAGGCGACAACGTGGGTGATTGCGCCGGTATGGCCGCTGACCTTTTTGAAACTTACGCTGTAACAGCCGTTGCCACCATGCTCCTCGCTTCACAGATATTTAAGGAGCAGATTGCAGCAGGCCGGCAAGAAATTCTCCTCTACCCGCTCATTCTGGGCGGAGCCTCAATCATCACTTCAATTGTCGGTTGTTTCTTCGTCCGTCTCGGCAAGAGCAACAACATCATGGGCGCACTATATAACGGCTTGGTGTGGTCGGCTATTCTTGCCGGCGGAGCATTCTGGTTAGTTACCGACAAATATATGACTGGACTGCAGTATTCCCCTCTCAGTCTCTGGTCCTCCGCCATGGTTGGACTTGTAGTTACAGGCGCGATCGTTGTTATCACCGAATATTACACTTCCACTTCGTTCGGCCCTGTGAGATCAATTGCAAAAGCATCTGAAACCGGTAGCGCCACCAACATCATTTCTGGACTTGCCGTTTCGCTGAAGTCGACAGCCTTCCCTGTAATCGCCATCGTAATCGGCATCCTGGTATCTTTTGCACTCTGTGGAGTTTTTGGTGTCGCTCTGGCTGCTATGTCCATGCTCTCCATGGCGGGCATCATTGTGGCGATCGACTCTTACGGTCCAATCACGGATAACGCCGGCGGTATTGCGGAGATGGCTGAGCTTCCCAAAGAAGTTCGCGAGATTACCGATCCTCTTGATGCCGTGGGTAATACCACTAAAGCGGTTACGAAAGGCTACGCAATTGGTTCTGCCGGTCTTGCCGCGATTGTGCTGTTCAGCTCCTACACAGAAGAGCTCAATACTGCAGTACAGGCTGCAACAATCGCTGCGGGCAAAACACTGGCAGAAGCGCCAGTCATTGCATTCGATCTCTCCAATCCTTATGTCATTGCCGGCTTGTTCCTGGGCGGACTGATTCCATTCTTATTTGCTGCAATGGCAATGGAAGCCGTAGGACACGCGGGCGGCATGGTAGTAGAAGAAGTGCGCCGCCAGTTCAGAGAAAAACCAGGCATCATGGAGGGTACTGATAAGCCTGATTATGCATCTTGCGTAGACATCGTCACCAAAGAAGCGATACGTCAGATGATCGTTCCTGCACTTATCCCTGTCCTGACGCCGGTTGCCATCGCTGTTCTGGGCGCATGCTTCTTGAATGATGCATTGCCTGGCGAATATGCGGCGGCAAAATTGCTGGGCGGAGTACTGGTCGGCAGTATCGTCACCGGTATCTTCGTCGCCATCTCGATGACATCGGGCGGCGGAGCATGGGATAACGCCAAGAAATACATTGAAGAAGGAAATCATGGCGGCAAAGGCTCTGAAGCTCACAAGGCCGCAGTAACAGGCGACACAGTAGGCGATCCGTACAAAGACACCGCCGGTCCAGCCATCAACCCGATGATCAAGATTTTGAACATCGTCGCGCTTCTCATGGTCTCATTTCTCGTCCGGTAAAGGGAGCTATTTCCTTAAAGGCCCAATGAGCCAAATCCGTATCGCTAACAAACAGGACGAAACGCACATTCGTGCACTCACAAAAGATGCTCTTACCGGTATCTGTAAAGAGATCGACCTGGACGGCAGCGATGCGGATTTGAAGAATATCGAGTGGAGCTATTTCGGGCACGATGGTGTTTTTTTCGTGCTGGAGTCGGACAAGAGAGTCGTGGGTATGGCTGGTGCAGCCAAACTCTGCGACGATACTCTCGTAATCAAACGCCTTTATGTGAAGCCTGATTTGGGGCTTGAGAAAGGTCTTTTGGACTTGCTCGACATGCTTTTGGATTTCGCTGGCAAAATGGATTACCGCTTCGTGGAATGCGCCCAGATCGCCGCGCGCTTCATCCCTGCCGGAATGCTCGAAATCAAGAACTTCAAAAACGTCGGCGACCGAATAGTCGTCAATATATAGAGATTCTGGAAGTAAAAGCGTTAACGCTTTTACTTCCAGAATCTACTTAGCCGGGCTGGTGTTTGATTTTGGGAGATTTTTGCTGACGATCATGCGTCCGACCTTGAAAACGAGGGCGAGCGCGCTGAAAGAGACGCAGCGTAACGGGCGAGCTGAAGAGCTGCAAAAGCGGAATGCCGAGCTTCTCAACTTGCTCGAACAAAAATCAGGCAAATCGGAATCATCATCTAAACAAGGGGAATTCCCGCGTATTCGAATGAATGGGTGAGAGCGGATCTGGCTTATGGTGAGATAATTGAGAAAGAAAGGTAAGCAAGACATGAGCACAGCATTACGCAAAGAAGACCAAGAGCTGCCGGACTACAGAGATACCCTGACTCATAAGATAGTGCAGTATGAGGTGGCGACAGAAACAATGATGGCCTATGTCGGGCATCTGAACACTGAGGTCATGAAGGAACAAGAGCAGCCAAAGCCGAACCAGTCCAAAATCGACGCTTTGGAAGAGCAGCTTCAAATTGTTTTAAACGAGCGCCATGCAATTTTGCCGGACAATGAAAGGTTAATAGCTAGGGCAATCTACGTCTACGCGCCGATAATGAAGGCACTGGATCGCAGCTAAAAGGTGAAAAATGGATGTAGTTGATTTGATTGTCGAAAAACGAGATGCCATCAAAGCTATGTGTCAAAAGTACGGTGCTACAAACGTGCGTGTATTTGGCTCTTGTGCGAGGGACGATTATGACCAAAATAGTGACATTGATTTGCTTGTAGATTTTGGAGAAAAGCTCGACATCGGCGTGTTGTGCGAGCTGGAAGAAGAGTTAGAAAAGCTTTTGGGGCGAAAGGTTGACTTGGGTTCTGAAAAAATGCTGCGCCCTCGTGTACGCGATGCTGTGCTGGAAGACGCCGTAGCTCTATGACAGACGAAAGCCGGGAAAAACGATCGGCTGAGCGCAAATAACTCGATCGCCTGCTCGACATTCGAGACGCGATCGAAAACATACAAGAACATCCTCGCTATCCTGAGGGCAAAACTGCCTGGGACGAGGATAAGTACTACCGTGGTTATTGCGAGCGGCAACTTGGAATTATTGGCGAAGCTGCAAGCCGGCTTAGTTCAGATCATGATTATGAAAACAAGCATCCGGATGTACCCTGGCGACAAGTAAAGGCACTGCGGAATATCTTGGTTCATGTGTATTGGGGCTCTGATCCCCAAATTCTTTGGGGAATTGTCGACAAACATGTGCCGGACTTAAGAGGCAAGGTAGACCGGTGGATAGAAAAGTGCGAGAAAGACCTGAAAGACAGACCGGAGCCTGAGAAGACAGAAAAGAAAGAAGGAAAGCTGTCGCGCAAAATTCGTGAGCTTGCAGAAAAGGAGCACTCACAGCCTGAGGATATGCCTCCTCTGAATCCGAAAGACGTGTTCAAGCTGAAGAAGCCAGACAAGTCAAAAGAGCAGCCAAAAGAGAAGTCGAAAGACCGCGATCGCGATGATGACTTAGAGCGTTAAGCGGAGCGCTGCGCAAGGTCTTTCTGTTTTCCCCCCAACACAAAAACAAATGCGGGCGGCACAGCCGCACTTCCACTGGATTTTTTTCTGAGTGAAAAAGACCGAACAAAACGTGGTAAAGGCAAAGAGGAAGTCAACGCATTGGTGCATTCTCTTGAGCCGAAAATATCCACATCCAGAAATTGAGGACGTGAAGGAGGCCTTTTGTGGCTGCCAAGCACTTACCTCCTGCATCAAGGAGAAAAAACAAACGAATATCTAAAACAAAACAGATACCGTCAACCGAAATGGCAGGAGAAATCCTGCCTTTCCCCTCATGATTTTGACTCCTTCCTTTTTCTAGTTACTCTTTCGAGGAAAGCCCCAGCTACTGCTGTCGGTAGTCCGCCGGCAATCAAATTGAAAGTGTCTCTAAAACTCCACCCGCTTATTTCAAATGCTTTTTGATTCATCACCCCGATCATGAACCAAAATCCGCCAGTAATAAGAAATGGCAGACCAATGAAAAGTAGATAGCGTATTTTCTGTTTCATTGGAAGCACGCCCTTGTAGCGCTCAGAATGTCTTTAATGGTCTTAGAACGAAGAACGATCTCATCGTTTCTGGGATAACTCTCAGTCTGCCAACCCTTTCTCGTATCGATATGCAACTTGGTTGCAAGTTTGTCAGCTTCGTCAATGCGCCTGCAGTCACCTTTTGCGCTCATCACGTCCGGATTGTACAGGTAGGCTAAAGTTGCGGAACAAACAGGAATTGGCTTGTCTTTGTTGGCCTGATTGTAAGTTTCGAGTACCTTGATTTTGTCACACAAGTAGGCAGCAACAAACATCGGTGTGTTTTCTGGATCAAGCACTGCTCGAACCGGATCGTTCTTGAATTGGGAAAGCTGAGGATACGCTTCAACTAAATACCGAATATTCCGAATTTGCATTTGAGCCGGCCCGACTGAGGCGGTGTCATTTTCAACACCTTGCCAATCACGAACCGTACCAAACATACGAACACTGAGATCTTCGCCAGGGTCGAACGGATCGCCTCCATGCAAAACCTCATTTAGGATAATTCCCGAGATCATCCCTTTTGGTATTTTGTTTGTGGACAATTCTGGAAAAGCGGCATAGGCTCTGTCTGTGCCTTCAAAACTCACATCGTTCCAAGGTGAACGTCCACGCTCTTTCTCAATGCCGGTCAAGTATTCCATGTACGTTAGATCTGGCTTCGTCTGCATCCAAGCATTCAAGCCCTTAACCACTTCTTCCGTAACTGACCAAGCCCCATTTACTGCATCTCTAGGCAAGTTTGGCATATCGTTCCACAACCATTCTTTCAACTCGCTAGCAATGTCCTGGCCTGGTCTTAATTTCGGATTTTGAAATGCCATCGGCCGTCTTGACCGAAGCCATGTGGCGGGTTCGTTTTTGTCGCTATTTGATCTGTGGATGCTTGAGCAATCAACTGTTTATCCGCTTCGCCCGAGCCACTTTTAGAGGGATCATAAAAGCCAAACCGATTCGCCTGTATTTGCGCCACGCGCGCCTTGTATTGGGCGACTGTCTCGTCTTTTTCCATTGCGATCATGTCCGGCTCTGACAATGTTCTGTCATTTGCGTGGGCTGCCGCTTTTGCTGCATCGTGTATTTCTTGATTCGGTTGCCCACCGATCACACTGGAAACAGCGGCGGCCTCAGGTGTTTTCTGTAAAATCTTCCCTTCAGCTTTTTCGCCTTGGTTTTCAACGTCTGCCATGTCCAGGGCCTCCGAAACCTTGTTTCCAGTATACGGGCCCGGCTGTTTGTTTTTAGGAGCGGGCAGCACCGGCAATGTTAACCGAGTGAAATGAGGCGCACTCCTGCGGCCCTGCTTTATTTTGCTCTTTTTAGGAGCGTTCAGCATGGAACTTACCTGTCTTGACGCGGTCTTCTGCTGACAACCGCTCGTTTCTTAGCTCCGTTTAAGCATTTCGGACCTGTGGAATGAACCATATGAAGGTAGTTGTCCGGAAGCTTCTAAGTAGAAGCGGGAGCGACTTATGGAGAAGATTTCTCTGAGAACTATTTGGATGGCTGTAATGCTGGGCTTGCTGGTTGCCACAGCCCCGAATTGGATGTTTGACGACAAACATCAGACATCTAATTATGATGCTCCCTGGATCTATCCGGGCTGCGTACACCACTAAGGCTGTTTTTTCGTCACTAACCTTTGGGCTTGAGGAAGCTGTATTCGGCATCCTCAAGCATTTGATAGATTGGAGTCGGCTCGTCCGGCGTTTCTAACATTGGGCTGAGTGGCAGCTGCCACCAGGAAACATCGTGCCATTTTTCAAATTTATAGCCAACGTTTTTATACAGCCCGGTTTGCACAAATCCCAGCGCCTTGTGAAGTGCTTCGCTGCCTGGATTTGGCATTGTGATGCCAGCAAAAGCATTGCAGAATCCCTGTTTCTTCAAAAGAGGTATGAGCACGCCGTAGAGTGCTTTGCCCTTGCCCGTGCCATGAAAGCCTTCTTTCACGTAGACAGAAACAGCTGCAGAAAATCGATAAGCAGCGCGTTCCATGTACTGGCCGGCATATGCAAAGGCAACCGGGTCTTGATTTTCTTCAAAAATCAAGTACGGAAATCGAGTCAGTGTTTTATCGATGCGGTTGCGAATTTCTCCCACGTCCGGTGGCTGTATTTCAAATGTGGCAGGCGATTTCAGGCAATATGGCGCGTAGATATCGAGCACGCTTTGCGCATCATTACTGGTGGCTAATCTAATCCGCTCTTTGCTGTCTTGCATTTGCAAATTGTCCCTGTTGTTGACGCTTTTACCCAACCTGTGCCACCATTCGAAACAGGCAGCAAATGGTGAGTCGATAAATTTGAAGATCTTATGATCATGTTTCCGCCAATAGTCTACAAGATAGCCAATGTCATCAAATATACGATGATGGTCGTGTGCACTGCCCTTATTCTTGCCATGACCATTTTCGGCGCGCTGGTGTGCTGGGATTTGCGCGATATTCCTGATCTGGCTTTTTTGGAACATTACCATCACGGCTCGCCTATTGAGATTTACGATCGCGCAGACAAACTCGTTCTTACCGTAAATCCAGGCGTGAAGCACCGAGTTGTTCCTCTGAGCCAGGTCTCCAGCCAGATGACCCAGGCGGTTGTGGCTGTGGAAGATCGCCAGTTTTTCGAGCATGCCGGAGTCAGCTTCATCGGTGTAACTCGGGCCATGTTGGCGAATATAAAAGCTGGCCGAATGGTCGAAGGTGGATCGACAATCACGCAGCAGCTGGTGAAGAACCTATTTCACGAAGGTGAGAAGCGAACGTTGATTAGGAAGCTCTCGGAGACAGCACTTGCATTCATGATCGAGTGCCGATACAGCAAATGGCAAATTTTGCAGGCCTATTTGAATGAGATCTATTTCGGCAACGGCGCCTGGGGCGTAGAACAAGCGGGAATGACCTATTTCGGTAAGCACGCGTCGGCGCTCACACTGCCTGAGGCGGCATTCATTGCTGGATTGATCAAGAGCCCATCGATTTTGGGAGATCCGAACAATCGGGTCGATGCGCTTAAAAGACAGAAGCAGGTGCTGGGTATGATGGCCGACAACGGCTATATAGCACCTTCTCAGTACGAAGTCGCCATGATGACACCACTTAGATTTGGCGGTAAAGGCACTGTAGACGGTACCGCACCGTTTGATAAGTACCCGTACTTCATTTCATACGTCCTGGAAGTGGTCAAAACGCTCCTTCCCGACGAAGGTGATACTACCCGGATTGGCCGCGGCGTTCGCGTCTACACGACACTCGATCAAGATGCGCAAAGGCTTGCGGAGTCTACCATCCAAAAGGGCATCGAACGTGCTCCACGCGGTATCGATGAAGGAGCAATCGTCGCTTGTTCCGTTTCCAACGGAGCTGTCAGAGCACTGGTCGGAGGAGCGGGCGACTTCTGGAAAAGCCAGTGGAACTGCGCCACCAACCCACACACGGCCGGCTCTTCCTTCAAGCCTTTTGTCTATCTAGCCGCCTTCATTAACGGTGCGCTCGATGCCGAAAGCTTTCTTGAAGACACAAAATTGGAGGTTCCGCAGATTGGCGGAATCACCTACATACCAAAAAATTACGACGGTAGGTTCCTCGGCAAGATTACTGTTCGCCAGGCCCTTTATCAGTCCCGCAACGTATGCGCGGTAAAGGTAGCACGACAAATCGGTATGCAGCCGATTATTATGGCTGCGCAAGACGCCGGCATCAGGTCTCAATTGCCCTCAAATCTTTCACTTGCTCTCGGCAGCGCTGCTGTTTCTCCCCTGGAAATGGCCGGAGCCTACGGAACATTCGCTCGCGCAGGCGTTGCGGTGGAGCCGTGGATGGTGCGCACAATCACGTCCTTGGATGGGCGCAATGTGCTTCATAAATATGACCCATATTTGCATCGTGTCTTCGATCCTGCTTGCGTGCTCGAACTGAACTCTATCCTGGAAGATGTTGTCACCAAAGGCACGGGCACCGCTGCTAAGCTCAAAGACCGCACAGTGGCAGGAAAAACAGGCACGTCCGACAATTCCACCGATCTGTGGTTTGTCGGTTTTACATCCGACATGGTGACGGCGGTGTGGGCCGGCAACAGGAATCACAGCATGGCTATCGGCAAGAAAGTCACAGGAGGAACTGTCGCAGCAGGGCTCTTCCGCGACTTCAATCAAAACTATTACAAAGTGCACAAAATGCCTAACTCCGAAATGCTGGCGAAATCAGGCAGCGCCAACGCCAAGACAGATGAAGAATTGAGAGCGCAGCTCAAAGAGGAGAGAAGAGGTTCGACGAGAGCGTCTGCGCACCCCCTGCAGAAGCAGTGGACTTCTCAGGCTCAATTACAGCAACACGCACCAAAGTCGCAGTCTTTGTCGCCATCGCAAAGAGAGCCTGTGCCAGAGCTTAAGGCATTACCCTTACCGCAACTTCAACCACAGCCGGGCGTATCTGAGAGACCCGCCGCTAGGTCCGAGCCCGTGCTGACTGATGGCAAAGGCGGCTTGCGTGCGACGGCCAGAGCACTGACATTACCTGCGGTGGCAAAACCAAAACGCACGGCTCAGCCTCGACCTCGCCGCAACAAAAATCGCCGCGCATATCAAACCAGTTATCCAGGCGGCAGACGCCCAGGTCAGCCATTCTCACATCCGGCAGGCGGTATTGTCGTTCGCGCCGAGCGAGGCCTGAGAGAATTTCGCTGGCGATAAAATTGCCGCTGTGCTTACGTGAAGTTTTTCCCGCCTTCTGAGAATATGTCTCTGGTATTACTGAGCGTTGTCATATATTCTTCAACTGATTATATACAAGGACCATAGATCGAAATGGATAATAAGAAGCCGAGAAGCTCAGCCGGTGGGAAGCGCACAGGCAGTGGCGGTGCATATGGGAAGAAACCGGGCGGCGGTGGCGGAAAGCCACAAGGTCGCTTTGGCAAACCATCAGGCAGCAAGCCAGGTGGCAAATCATACGACGGCAAGCCGAGAGCAGGCAGCAGCGGCAAGCCCAGACAAGGCGCCGCCGGCAAACCGAAATTTCGATCTGAAGGTTCTGGATATCGATCTGAAGGCAGTTCGGCTGGTGCCGGCTACAAGAGCAGCGGCAGCGGTGGCGGCGTCCGGGCACGAAAGTTCGATGGCGAAGGCACAGGCGAGAAGAGACCATATCAAGGTCGCTCGACAGGTGGCAAATTCGGTGACTCAGGCGCCGGCAAAAAGCCTTATGCGCGTTCTACGGAGGGCGGCTCGCAAGGCCGCCCCGTCAGAGAGCGAACAGGAGAAGGTGGTTATGTTGGTCGCGCCTCGCGACCACGCTCAGACGAAGGCGGTTACGAATCGCGTGCTCCACGCGGGCGCTCAAACGAAGGCGGTTACGAATCGCGTGCTCCACGCGGGCGCTCAAACGAAGGCGGATATGAAGCACGTGCATCACGTGGACCGGCGACGGAAGGCGCCTATGCCGAGCGCAAGCAACGCGAACGCTCGTTTGAAGAAAGAACAGAAGGCGCTTTGCCAGAGAAGCGCCCTTATCGCCCGACCGGCGCAGCCCGGGAAGAAGGTGGTCGCCCGCGCACCTCGGGCTACGGCCGCACCCGTGAAGGCGGCTACGGAGAACGTGCTTCTCGTGGTCGCAGCGATGCCGATACTGGAGCCGCCGGTAGCGACGATCCCAATCTCGTTTTCTTGAAGTTGAACATCCACAAAGATCTCGTTCAACGCGCTAAAGAACTGGCTGCAGATAACGAAATGAGCCTGACTGATTTCTTGCCCAAACTGTTTGAAGTGGGCGTCAACTCATTGGAGAGATCCGCTTATCGCAAGCGCACCTATGTAAATGAAGCGCCTTCTCAAAATAGAAAGACGATCAAGACCTGGCGCCCTAAGGAAGACTAATAAGCCGCAAATGCCTCATCCGTGAGAATTTCAACCGGCTGCGACTTTACAGCATCTTCGTCAAAGACGAGAAGAGCGCGCAGTACAAAAGCGCTGATCCGACTGCTGCGCCTGGAATAGTGACGAACCAGGCAATCAGCATTTCTTTGGCTACCAGCCAGTGCACACCTTTGCGCCTTTCCGCCGTGCCCACGCCCATAACAGCCGAGCTTACCACCTGCGATGCGGAAACCGGACATCCGGTCGCCGAGGCATAGACCAAAACTGCGGCAGCTGCCGCCTGTGTGACAAATCCATGCACTGGTCGCAATCGAAAAATGTCGGTGCCCACTTTGCGCACTATCTGCGGTGCCAGAGAGGCTATTCCCATAATCATGGCGATTGCCGTCAACAGGCGCACCCAGACAGGGACAATCTGGACGTTCATGCCGAATGAATTGAGTGCCAGGAGCGCCACACCCATTACTTTCTGCGTGTCATTGGCTCCGTGTCCAAATGACACCAGTGCAAGAGCCGGCAGCTGAGCAAGTTTGAGCCAGCGATTCACGCGCGACGAAGCCTTGAGCAGCAAAAGCATCGTAGTTTTGAAAATCAGAAAACCGGCGACAAAACCAACTGCCGGAGATAGAAAAAGGCTGACTACAACCTTAGCCAGTCCGGTTGCATCGACAAGATGCCGATATTCGCCCCAGATGATCAACTGCGTTCCATTGCCTGCCGCGACAACTGCACCGAGCAGTCCGCCGACCAGAGCGTGGGTAGAACTGGATGGCAAGCCCAGCTGTTTGGTCAGGTAATTCCAGCTGATGGCAGCCGTCATTGCACAGGCCAGCCAGGCCAAAACATCCGGATTATCAGGAAAGCGAGCGATCGATTTGACAGTGCTGGCGACTGCCGAGCCACCGAATAAGGCTCCGCAAAATTCGAAAAGGATGACCAAAATCACGGTTTGCTTGGCAGTAAGAGTGCGCGAACCAATCACGGAAGCCGCCACCGTGCTGCCGTCCTGGAAGCCGTTTGAATACGCGAATAGAGACGAGAGGAAGAGTACCAGAATTAGTATGTATGTCGATTCACTGCTCACATTTGCAATTCCTGATCGATCGGATACAATCGGACAAAGTCTAAATGAGCTGACCAAAATCAACTGATTTTGACGATTACATGCTGAAGCTTGGCGCCAACATGATCGATGTGCTCAGCAGCCACTACAAAGCTTCGGTAGATTTCAACAGTGCGCATGATGCGCTTCAAATCGTTTATGGAAAATAGTTCTCTCATTGCCTGTCTGTACAGTTTGGAGAGGCGGTTTTCAGATTTGCGGGCCAGGGCTGCCTGCACTTCTGCTTCGGCAAAATTTTTCTCTTTTAGCGTGCAAAAGGAATTGACCAGACAGCGTACCCCTTCCACCAGCGTGCGTGCCATCTCCGTCAAATAAGCATCTTCCGGCGAGATTGTGAAAGCTTCGATCTCTCTTGCGATGGCTTTGGCCGAATTGATAACTTCGTCCAGTCTGGTTGAAAGATCGTAGATGTCTTCTCGGTCAAAGGGCGTAACAAACGACTCAACCAGGCGGCGGTGTAAATCCAGCTTGATCTGATCGGCTTGGTTTTCGAAGTCTCGCACTGTCTGGCATCGCTCTTCGGCGCCCTCCACTAGCCAGCATTCCAGCGCCTCCAATCCTCGGAGCGTCATGGTAGCTTGATCTATGAGGATTTTATAGAAATCGGTTTGCGGTTCAAAAACCTTGCTGAACCAGTTTGGATTCTTATCAGCCATGCAACGTTTCTCCCCCCCCCCAATATTCTACCCATTGGAGGCGCTGAAGAACTCGATAAATACTTCCTTGACGGTTGCGGAATTAAGTTTGCTCACTGATTTTTCGGAGAAGTGAAGGTGCGGAACAATGTCTTTGTTGTCCTCAGCATTCCATATATTTTTGCCTTCCAGTTGATTTAGTTTGGCAGCCAGTGGTTTTAAATCGATTCGAGGCCGCGGTTTTCGCACGATCGTTTCCACCCAGGTCTCATAGCGATAATAAAAATCGTGGCGAACTCCATCGGTGACCAAAATTCTCGATGACTTGGTGGCATTATGCACTGCAAACTGGTGGCATATCGAATGTGTCCACCTGGCCTCCGCCACAGTTGGGCGCCCAGCCACCCACTCTTTGCTCGCCGGTGTTTCGACAATTGAAAAATCCAGATGCGGGTGTTCTTCGATTTTTATGCTGCCTTCTTGAATGGCATTTTCACTAAAGGAAAGGAGCAGATCTTCTTGCTTCCAGTACTGTTCCAGAAAATGGACACGCTGAAAAAGGTTTGAGAACCGCGGCAGAAGCTCTTCGTAAAGAATGCCGGTCACTTCGTCGTAAGGTCGGCGAAAAACGGCTCTATTGAGAGGAGACTTGTCAGGCTGCGCCCAGGCCTGAAGAACGAAGCTGACCTGGGCTGCCTCGCGATTTTTGTAAGTCCCGAAGTCGCCGGCTGTGGCAACGTCTAAAAGAAATTCCTTTTCGGCAAGAGCAGCCTCCGGATTGAGCAGTGTGAAGATGCCGATCAGCCCGTCTTCGTCGAAATGATTGTTGGACACGGCTTGAGCGCTCGACTTCAGGGACTCGGCAGTGTCGCTTTTCAGAAAGTTGAAAACTATTTCAGCGGAAAGGTCCGCCTTAAATTCGGGTGGGCAGCCGCTTGCCGGCCAGTGGCTGAGTGTAAGCACGGTCGATTCGATGGGCTTTGAGTCGACAATGATGTTGGCAGTTCGGCCCAGGCGGTTATAAGGCAAGTATTGCAGGTCTTGCATGAGCTTATTTTATGCGTTTTGTAAATCTGTCCGTTTGTAATTGAGAACAAATACGAAAGATCCCAGCAATTACTTTGAAATCCAGAGCAAGAGCTACTTTCAGAGTTGACGCACCTGCCTTAAGAAGTAAAAATGTTGAGAAATCTAAGTTTCAGGGCTCTTTTGGCTTGCGTTCACCCGGTAGCTACTTACAATTAGATTCACAAATTCCACGTTCTACAACCACAACTGTCGTCCGCCATTACTACTCATGGGGTCTCAACTGGTAATGAAAGCACTCGTCCTTGATAGACCGGGCACTCCGGACAGCCTGTACGCCACCGAAGTCGATTTGCCCAAACCGGGTGCTGGCGAAGTGCGCGTCCGCGTCCATGCCGCTGGTCTCAATCCTATCGATTACAAGTTAGCCGCTACCGGCATGCCTGATTGGAAATATCCACAAATTCTGGGCTTGGATGTCGCGGGCGTTGTCGACGCCCTCGGTCCTGACGTCGACGAATGGCTGGAAGGCGATCAAGTCTACTTCCATGGCGATTTCTCCCGCCGCGGCGGTTTCGGACAATACGCTTTAGGCAAGTCCAGAGCACTGGCCTGGATGCCGGAAGGTCTTTCCTTTGTTGAAGCGGCTGCTCTCCCCTGCGCTGGATTCACCGCCTATCAGGCGCTGCACAGAAAGTTGAAAGTACAGTCCGGCAAAACAATCTTGATCCACGGCGGCGCCGGCGGCGTGGGCGGTTTTTCCGTTCAACTGGCTCGCCTTGCCGGTCTCAAAATTATCGCCACATGCTCGCGCCATAACGCCAAATTCGTCAAAGATTTGGGCGCCGAACACGTTATCGACTATCAAGCCGAAAACGTCGCCGACAAAGTAAAACTGTTGACCGCAGGAAAAGGCGTCGACTATATAATCGACACTGTATCCCCGGAAAACGCCACTCAATCCCTGGCCATGCTCGCCTTGAACGGCTCCATCGCCTGTGTCGCCGGTCTTCCTGACCTGACCCAATTCGAACAATTCAAGAAAGCAATCTCCATCCATGAAGTCTTTCTCGGCTCCGCTTATCAATCGGAAGACGAAAGCGCACTGGATGATTTGGCTCGCATTGGTATCGAATTTGGTGCGCTTGCAGCTAAAGGTCAAATCAAACCGATGGTGGAAGAAACCGTCAGTCTGGAAGAAATTCCCGACGCTCTGATTCGTCTTTCTATGCGCCACGTCCGCGGCAAAATCGTCGCTACAGTGCCGCAGACAGCCAGAGAAACCACTAAGTAGTTGGCAAATTGCTATAGCAGTCAGAAAAAACCCCGGGGTCAAGTACCGGGGTTTTGATTTGATGACCAAAAGTTAACAAACCGTCTTTAATCTTTTGAATTAAAACGCTAGCCTGTGGACCTTTTGGGGCTCTCGACAGCTCTCGGCGGGCGGCAGTACCATTCCTTAATCAGCCTCCCTTGGCAATGATTGCAATTTTGAGGGACAATGCGGCTCGAGGTTCTGGCTGAAGGCTGAGTGGGACGCCGCGCAGGCGAATTTGACACTTAGCATTATTGAGCTGTATGGAGGATGGGAAATTGCCGGACATGTTTGACGGCGACATGACTGAACAGCATTCCACAGACATCGAGTCTCTGGAAATGGCTTTTCGCAATGCAACCATTGCCTTGCCGCCGGAGAAGAAAACCGGGTTGGCTTATACACTAAGCATGTGGTCGAGACCGTTTGTCATGGCTCATCGCATTCCGGTCTTCAAGCGTGTCTGGTTGTATGTTGCTTTGATGGCACTCTATGCCTTTGCCGTCGATTGCATTGCCGACCGGATGATCACAACTCATTTGTTTAAGGAGTTTGGATCGGTTTCTTCCATCGGTATTATCCTGGGCTTGCTCCTGGTTTTCCGCACCAATTCGGCATATGAAAGATGGTGGGAAGGAAGAAAGCTCTGGGGCCAGCTGGTCAATGATTCGCGCAATATCTGCCTCAAAATTCGTGCTCTCGATACAATACGCCCGTCTGAAAAAGTTCGCTTCGGCGAATTGATCATTTCTTTCTCTTACGCGCTCAAACACCATCTGCGCGACACTGTGCCGAGCCGTCCTCTTCCGGGTGTCGGTCCTCTTTCCGATTCGGAAGTGCGCAATATTCCGCTGCATGTGGCAGGCAAAATTTATGATGTGCTCTTTCAGTGGCGCCGGGACGGTCATGTCGACTCATTTATGTCCATGCAATTGGACGGTCATGCTCTTCAACTGATGAACATCGCCGGCTCCTGCGAGCGCATCAAGAACAGTCCCATTGCCATTTCCTACCGCGCTTTCATGCGCCAGGGTATTGCTCTCAACTTATTGGCTATGCCCTGGTACTTGTCTCAAGAGTTCTCGATCTTGTGGCTCATGCCGCTCGTCATGATCAGCACTTATTTCTTGATTGGCATCGAACTGATAGCCGAAGACATCGAAGACCCCTTCGGATACGACGGAGACGACCTGCCTCTGGACAATATCTGCGCCGGTATAAAAGACACCATCAGCCAGATTCTCAAAGTCAGAGACGATCGCAAATTTACCCGCTCAATGGAAATGCCCCGCTTCGATTTGCTCAAGGAAAATCCTTTGGTAAACCCCAGAGCATCCGGTAACATGAAAGCAATGGATGCGGCGAAGAGCCCGGAACAGAAATAAGACTCAGCAAAAGGACTATTCGTCTTTCTTTGTCGGATCGACTTCTTCGACGATAAGCTTGGGCGTATTGGCGCTCATTTGCGCCTTCAGTGCCGCCAACTCATGGTCGACATCCATATCCTTTTCGGCTTTTTTGAACTTATCGTCACCTGCCATTTCGGTCATAGCCTCGCCTCTGGCTTCTTTCATGCGAATCTTCTCTTCGATAGAGTCCATACTCTTGCCTGAAGCATTGGACATCAGATCTTGGGCGTTGACGACGGCATCGCCTGCTTTGGCGCGTGCCACCAGGGATTTTTGCTTGACGCGGTAGTCTCTCAGTTTTTCTTCAATTTCGGCGTATCTTTCTTTGAGCGTGTCTTTAGACGTTTTGGCTTCATCAAGCTGGACCTGCAAGGACTTTCCGGTTGCTTCCAGCTCGACTTTTTTGGACAGACATTGTTTGGCGATGTCGTCGTTGTCCTGGGAGACGGCAACTGCAGCACGCTTCATCCATTGCTCGAGCTCTTGCTGGTTTTTCTCCAGCTGCTTTTGAACCATTTTTTCGCGAGTGATTGCCTCGGTGGTTGCCTCTTTCAGCTGTTTGAGGAGATTTTCAAGCTCGGTCTCGCCCATCTGGGCAAGAATCTCGGGAGTTTCAAGCTTGGACACACCCTTGTCCAGCATCCCTTTCATTACATTCTTGAGCCGGTCAAACATCGCCTTCTCCTTCTTAGTGTCGGCTGTCCTTTTTAATCAATGCCCAGGAATTCCCGAATCAGACCGTGGAAATGATGTACCCCGCTTTCGTGTTTTGGCGAATAGCGCCCGCTATCGTAAAACCTGGAAGCCATACCTCGCTGGACTCTCTCCACGATATCCTCGTCTTCTCTTTCTACTTTATCAAGAGCGGCACCGGCGCCTGTTGATATTTTCGATTCGTCATAAACATACGTGAGAAACGAGACCTTTGTTCTATCCACCGCCAGTGGTGTCACCAGGTTGATGGAAAGTCCCCAGGGATAGAAGTTAAACATCATGTTGGGGAAAAGGAAATAGTAGTAGGCGGCGATATTGCGACCGTAATCAGGCGAATCTCTGGGTATATCTTCAAAGCCTTCACCCGTGGTCGACGAGATTCCGATTTGCAAGCTGCCATAATCGAAAATTTCGTTTGAATAGTCTTTGGTGTCGAGCGCCACTGCCAGGTCCGGATGAACGTAGGGAATGTGGAATCCTTCCAGGTAATTGTCCACATAGAGAGCCCAGTTGGCGCGCACTATGTAGTCGCGAGAGCGGGCTTGATTGAAAACGTATTCTTCAATGGGCAGGAAGTCCAGCCGGTCGCTCATTGGTTGAGTCAGATCGCTCAAAGCAAAAAGTGGGCTGTCTGCCGTGGCGGCGGCAAAGAGAAATTTGCGCCAACTGGAAAAAGGAACCGATTGCAGGTGATCTGATTCGTTAGGGAAATCCTCAACCTCCTCAAAGCCGGGCGCTGTCACCATTTGTCCGTCCAGCGAAAAACGGCGCCCGTGATAGCGGCAGCGCAAAGACTGGACGTGGCATTCGCCTTCCACGAGCAAATTGCCTCTGTGCGTGCAAACGTTGGACAGGCAGTGCAGCTGATCGTCAGCATCGCGGGTCATAACAATGGGCTCGTCGAGAAAACCTTCCATCACTGAATGCGGTACCACTTGCCCAGGTGCCTTGAGGCGATCGACGTCGGTGACCAATTGCCAGCTGCGCGCAAAAATCACCTCTTTCATCTCTTCCAGGAGACTTGGATCGTTGTAAAACATCGACGGCAATGTGCGCATGCTGCCGATGTCGTCGCCTTTGCCTGCTTTCACTTGGGTTTTGCTCCAGACTTGGCCAACTTTACTCCGGCTATTTTGATCAGGTTGCAGCCTCCCTTGCGAGCGGTCCATCCTTTGACAGTCACCCGTTTTGCTACAAAGGGCAGAAGCAAATCCTTGCAGCCCGTGTAGCCTCTGTGTTTGGCGGCGATAAACAATTCGCCTGTTTTCTCATCCAGAATGCCGGCCGAAACCCCACCGTGAATGCAGGCCAGTGCGCAGGCTTTGTGTTTTTCGCCGCGTCCCGGACCCATTACTTGAGAGGCGTAGCACCAGGCATCTACTACTTCACCTGTGATCTCGACCTTCTTTGTCGCCGGCAGCAAGCGCTGCTTCTCGATTGGAATTTCGCTCTGCGGTTTGAGCGGCTCTGCACTCGCCAACTGGGCGAATGCAGCCGGCAAGAAGACCGAAATAAACAGACATCTCAGAGCCGAAGCCGTCACCATTTTGGGTGTCACCTCGTGGAATTGGCTTGCGCTGTTGCTTCAGGTTCGATAACCGGCGGCATCTTTTGGGGCGGCTTGAGCACATCTTTCAGCTTCCATGACCAGTCCGAATCACGTTTGGCCAGCTTATCCGCCAGGCTGTACATGTGCATCGTGATTTCCTGGTCTTTCATTCTGAAAACATGAGCTTTCTGATAGCACTGCAAGGCTTGCTGATAGTCTTTGGCATAAATTTCCAAATCCCTGCCCAGGCGGAACCAGGCACGACCGAAGGCCGGTTCTTCTTCAAGCCCACGCCTGTACTGGTCTATGGCCAATTTGTGCATGTTAATTGAGTCCAGGACGTCGCCCAGCGCAAAGAAATAGGCTCCGGGCGGATGTTTGCCGATTTTGATATTGGCCGCTTCGATTGCCATTTCGATTTCTTTGGCTGTGACGTGACGGAAAACTTCGTAAAGCCGCTTTTTTTCCCTGGGATTATTGTTGTCCAGACTGGCTGTTGCACCAAGGGCAATGATGGATGGCTCCAGGGCGATTTTCCACTTGCCCGCCCAGACAGCACAGGCAGCCAGGTTTTCTGCCAGCCCTTGTTTGAAGGGCTGCTGTTGGTATGCTTTGTTGAGCGGCGCAATCGATTGCTCGAACTTGCCAGTGCTGGCAAGGGCCAGTCCATAGATGCGATTGGCCATGGCGAAATTGGGGTCGATATCCAGATCTTGCTGGGCCAGCACCTTTGCTTTTGGAAAATCTCCCTGCAAAAGAGAAACTTCGCCCAATGCAGAAGCAAGACCCAGTATCTTTTTATTCTTGTTCATCGCCAGGCGCCAAATATATTGCGCTTCCGGAACCTTACCCTTGGAGAAAAGTTCATTGCCGCTCCAGAAGAGCACTTCGGGATCGTTGGGAAATTTTTTCTTGGCTTCGTTCAACAATTCTATTGCCGCTGGAATTTGTCCCAGCCTGATTTGCTGTTTTACCAGGTTGACAAATGCTTTTGGCTGATTGGGACCGTATTTTGTTGCCAGCTTGAACTCTTCAATTGCATTTTCCGGCAGTCCCAATTTGGCATAGCAATTGCCGAGATAGAGGTGAGCCCTGTAATTAGTGGGATCTTTCGAAATGATTGAGTCGAGTTGTGCGTACACTTCGTCGCTCAACTCGTCTTTCTCGATTTTCTTTTCGATTGCCTCAAGCTGTGCGGATGACGTGGCGGAAGCCTGAGCAAATGTCATTTGTTGCTCGGCAGAAAGAATATAAATTAACGGCAGTGCCAGCAAAGCTATCGAACGTTTTCTAGTCACTCAATCAAATCCCGAATTTGTAGGAGAGCACAACCAATGTTCGGAAGCCAGGTTGTTTGGATGGTGAGATGCGCACTGTGAATGTGTTTTTGTCCTTGGCTGCCGATACATACTTGTCATTTGGATTGGCGGAAATTACCATCCAACCATAAGTTTTCAATGCTGATTTATACCACTCGAGCACTTCATTTTCGTCTTCTCTGACACCTATGGTCATGCCGATGCGCACCCCGGAGCGATCTCTTGGATACTTCAGTCCGGAGACAAATACTGCGTGGCCTGTGTAGTTTGGCACATTGGGCAATTCAATTATGGCGGTCAGTTTGTCAGGCTTGAACTCGTCGGGGGCATGTTGGGTTGACGTGGTCTGCGCTCTGTTCTTGAGAAGATTTGGCAACTGATAGTTTTGAATTTGGGAAGTCCTTCCCTGTGCATGAGCGCTCGGGCAAATTGGTGATCCGGCAAGCATCAATTGGGTGAGAAGCAGGCAGATAATCGAGCCTGTCAAACACTTGTAAGCGCCTCTACTGGACTTAGATTTACTGGACATGTGCTAAGCCTCGCCCAATCGCGTTTCGCCTTTAGTCTTTGTGCGCCGGCTGGCGGCAAGAACCCAGCGTCGGCGCACAAACAATAGGTTACCTCAATTTACTTTACCGCGCATGCAATGTGGTCGCATGCAATGCGACCCTACTAGCAGGGGCAGTCCCATGGATCGGTATTGGCATTTACGCAATTTCTAAAGCGCAGCACGCCTTGCAGGCAATTGTAGCCGGAAGAGCGTTGCCAGAGCATGTCTGACTTGGTCTGGTCCGGACCGGAGCCGAAGCAATCCCAGGGACTCGGGTATCCTTGTTCGCCTTCGATGTTGACGAAGTTGCGATTGCCCGTGATCCATCCTGTCGAGGATGTTGTGCCTGTACCGTCCGGAATCACCGCGTCTCCGGTGATCCAGGTGGGCAGAGAGCCCTTGGCTGTGAACCTGAGCGTGCGGCTGTCATCCATCCAGATGTATCTGACTTGGCCCATCGGAATTGAAGCGCTGCCGAGCAAAGCACTTATTTCTGAATCTGAGGTTTCAGGACGAATCTGCCTGATCTTGAGACGCAGTTGATTGTTGACGATTGTCGCGAGCGGAGCCGCATTGCCGAAATTCAGGAAGCTTGCAATCAGGTTTCCGACGGTCGGCTGCTTACCGAATGTAATCGGTTCGCTTGCCGGGATGCCGCCTAGAGGGAACTGTTTCATTCCCGTGCAGACATTTTCCATGCCGGTGACAATGGCCGGTCCGCCCCCTGGACGCGGGTTGATTACTTGTGCTTTGTATTTTTCGATGGCCATCAAGCCGGTCAATGAGGAACCGCTCGAGCCGTTGGGCAGACTAAAACCATAAGTAGTCGCCATTGCTTGCAGGTTGTTGAAGCAATTGGGATCGGCTTGCGGTGAAGTCGGTGTGGAATTGTAATTGTCGCAGCTGGAGATTGGCACGCTGTTGGCCGGAATGCTGTCGGCTGCAGCTTGCTTGGGTGCAGGTCCGTCCAGTGCGTTGACCAGACTCTGAGGAATCGGCTGACCCGGGTTGTCGGACTTAAACTGCTTGATGTTGAGAATGTCGTTGAGATTGGTGTCCATCGCCTGCCCGTTGGGCGTGATGAAAACCGGCTGGTTCATCAAGAGATCGCTGAAAATGTCATTCGGCCCGCCGCCATATGCTTGATCGCTCATACCTGCAGCCGGTCCGAGAAAGCCGACCGGTCCGGAAGGAATCTGTCCGTCGCCATTGGCTATCACAATGTAGCCGCAGGGAATCGAGGCAGAGAATTCACCAGAGACGTCGACACTACCCACGATGGCACATGACCTGGCCAGAGTGCGCTGGACGGTTTTGTATTCTGAAGAACTGCCTGCTGAGTGGAATGCATTAGGAGGAACGCGCGTGTCGACGGAGCTGCCGCCCGGCAGTGGCGAAGTCGTATTGTCTTTGAAGTCAGGGTTGGCTACCAGGTGAGGCTTTTCTTGCGGGCGAAGCGGCACGCCCATGAGCGGATGCGAGCCACTGTTGGTGATGCCCGGAATGTTGATCAGTGAGTAGCCTTTCACATAAGTGCTGCTCAGCTTATTGACTGTGTTGCCGCCCAGAAAGGTCGGGTCGATGAAGCTTGTGAATTCAGTCGGTAGTACCATTTGACCGATCGTCAAATTGGTGCCGAAGTTGCGGGCCATGTAAGCGATGTCTTTCTGCCCGCTTTCCGCGTTGGCATTACTGCCGCCCGGATTGAGCATCTTCATCGGTGAGATTGAAGCGATCTGGCTGAAATTCATATCTTGTTGCACGTCGTTTTTCAGCTTTTCTGCCAGAGTTACTCCGATGCCATCGTTTGGATCGCTAAGGCAGTTGACCAGGGTTTTGGCGTTGGCAATACCGGCAGGTGAGGGATCTCCAAAGCCGTAGTTGTCCGAAATAGCGTTGATAGACACCAGCATCGTCTGCCCTACGGCGCGGTTATAGGTGAGCAAGTCCAGCTCACCTACTGCCGGATCTTTGGCCTGCATGAAATTCAACTTGGCAATCGTATGGATCGGGTCGTTTAGGTCGGGAGTACCGCTGCCGAAAATTCTCAGAAATGGGCGGCGCATACTTTGTTTGGCGACGTTCAAGTTGCCGGCATCGACTGCGTGTTGCAGCTCTCTTCCACCACCAAGCATTTTGACAAGGAAGAAGAAGCCCAAAGCGATCACAACGATGAACAGCGTCAATGCTGCAATCAGCGCGAGAGTGGCTCCTCTATTGCGTTTTCTGGTCATTTGTCCTAATCCCCGATTAGAGTTTATTGATGGCGCGCAGCACGTTGCCGAGTGATGGCGTCTTCGATTCGTTATTAACGATTGAGGCCGTAGTCGGCTCAGGCATTGAAATTCGATAGATATCAGAAGATATCAAACCATGTGAATAGAACAACGCTTGTCTCAAACCGCGATCAATTGCGGAAAGTAAACTGGAAACATCCCTAAGATTAAGGATGTCTCATTATGTGCTTTTAATACAAGGAAGTCAAGCCTGGTGCCCGACTCCCGTGGGGAAAACACGATTTCCGGACTGGTAGCCGTACCTGTCTTGAATTGCGCCGCTTCGATATGCCAGCGATATGTCGCCAGTCTGCCGAGAAATGCGCAGAGCAGAGGCGCTTTATCGGTAAATGAAGTCCGTGGGAGTTTGCTGTATGAGCATCTGCTTATTAAATCAATTATATTTTGCTAATACTCTGCCTTGAAGGCTGCTGTGTGGGTACATACGAGAGAGAGGCGTTGTTTCTTATATCAAGCCGTGCCCCGACGCCCTTTCTGCCCGAACGGAGTAGCGCGATGAAATACCGTGCAAAAGGACGAAAGTCCAGCGGACATGAGTTTGCGGAATTTGCCCCGGCGCTATTCATTCTGCTTGTGTGCATCGTGCCGCCGATGCTCGACCTCCTCTATCTGGGCATCGCCTATGCCGCAGGCTGGTACTTGAACCACTTGCAGTGCCGTGAAGTAGCCTGCGTGGCGCCGGCTCGAGCCAGCGATTCTCTGGCCAGAGCGCGTATCGCCTGGGAAGGCAGTACGCTGGCGAGATTTGTCAAAGGACGCGAGACCGGCTCTTCAGCTGCTTGGAAAGATTTGATTCCGAATGATAATTTTGCTCAGGACACGGCGGTCGTCACCACAAACGTTTTGATTCAGCCGTTCTTGCAGATTCCATTCATGGGAAGCATCCCCGGCATCGGCGCTCCAATCACATTTACCTATGTGTCGGAGCGCACGCAAGAAGAGCGCGGCATCAATTAGCGCACCAAAAAGCACCCACGGAGGCTGGACGTACAGATGAAGTCATTGAAAAGAAGAAAGCGCGGGACCAGTATCGTGGAAACGGCGGCCGGTCTTTTCATAATTATTCCGATTGTTCTGTTTCTCTTTGATGTGGCTGCCGCCGTTCTGGCCCAGACTGCCAATGACTCTATGTGCAAAAGTGCAGCCAGAGCTGCTGCAGAAACCGACACTGCGGGCAAAGCTCAAGCAGCTGCTCAAACTGCAGTCGACAATTTCCCGGCTGCCGGCTACATCAGATCCAAGCGGCTGTTCAGACCTGTGGACTACAGAGGTACTTCTGTCACAGTGGTGACCGAGATCGTCTGTCGATTTCCGGTGCCGATTCCGTTCGGCGGACCGTCCCAAATGAATTTCGTCACAGACATGACGGAGCCTGTAGTCGGAACGCTCTAAACGCTGCAACTGGTTACGTTTAAGATAGACAAGCGCTTGAAGCGCACATTTAAATGTGCCGGTATAACTACTTTTGTCTCTCCGACTCGAGATCGCCTGACGGCGATTTTGGAATGCCATATAAAGGTATGAAAATGATCGGAATTTTCTTTATCGCTGAATCCGCTGGCTGTTCTACTTTTACGTCTTTATCCTGCTCACTTGCTTTCTTCAGGAGCTCTTCCTTGGTAACTTTGGAAGAGTCATAAATAACGGCGGCTCCATAGGGTTTTTTCAACATCACAGCCGCTTTTACCACTCCCGGCATAGCTTTGAACTTGCGCTGAATACCCATGAGGCAGACGGCGCAGCTTTTGCCAACAACCCTGAAATCCAGACGGCGCAATGAATTTGCATTGTAAGTCGAGGGTTTGGCAGGCTCACTGGTCTGGGTCATGGAGGGTTTGCCCGGTTTGTGAGCCGGCGCCGTCGCCGTTTCGGCGTGAGAGACGAGCCATGGGTTTGAATTAGCCGCTATCAAACAAGCGATAAGCAATTTGCCAGAAGGGGGCCTACTGAAGCGCGTTCGAACTGCTGACACGTGACGACCTCCTGAAATAACCGCAATTACCACCTACCCATGAGTTTCCAGTTTATCTCATCAGCTGAAATTAGCCACACATGGGGACCGCACTGCATGTAGTGGCGAAAGCCGGCGCTGGCTCAAGTCTTAGACTCCTTTATTTTCGTTAAGAAACGCAGTGCCGGAAGGCTCTAGAGTATATCCTCTGTGCATATCGACTCGCAAAGAGGTGTTGCCCATGGGCAGTAGCGCTCAAGCTTTTGATTCGGCCTTTGTTGGACGAAAGGTCCTGACCGAAAATGGTTTCAAGGAAGTTGCCATTCTTGTTAAAGACGGCGTTATCAAAGAGATCGTAGCGGTTTCTGAGGTGCCTGAAGGTATTCCCGTTGAGGACTCAGGCGATCTGGTTGTCATTCCGGGCCTGGTCGACTGCCATGTGCACGTCAATGAACCGGGGCGGACCGAATGGGAAGGTTTCGCCACTGCCACCAGGGCAGCTGCCGCCGGCGGCGTCACTACAATTGTCGATATGCCGCTCAACTGCATTCCTGTTACAACCACACTTTCTGCCTTGAAAGAAAAACTGGCCGCCATTGAAGGTTTGCTCAACGTCGATTGTGCCTTCTGGGGCGGCGTCGTGCCGGGCAATCATGCCGAACTGGAAAAGATGGTGACACACGGAGTAGTCGGCTTCAAATGCTTCCTGATTCATTCCGGCATCGATGATTTCCCCAATGCCACGGAATTTGATTTGCGCAAAGCAATGCCGGTTTTAGCTCGCCTGGGCGTGCCGCTTTTAGTGCATGCAGAAATAGAAACAGATTGTGGCGAGAGCCATGACTCCCCATCCGAGCATCTGAAGGCAGAACCGAGATCTTATGCGGCGTTTCTCGAGTCGCGACCACGCCAGTGGGAGAATGATGCCGTCAGACTGACGGCGCTTCTGTGCGAAGAATTCAACTGCCGCGTTCATATAGTCCATCTCTCTAGCAGCGATGCGCTGTCAATTGTCAAAGAAGCTAAAGCCAGGAAACTGCCTTTTTCTGCTGAAACCTGCCCGCATTATTTGACCTTTGCTGCTGAAGAAATCCCTGATGGCGACACACGTTTTAAATGCGCTCCGCCGATTCGAGAGAAGGAAAATGCCGAGCTGCTCTGGAAGGCGCTCAGAGACGGCACCATTGATTTTGTCGTCTCCGACCATTCGCCCTGCACGCCGGAATTGAAGTTGATGAAAGAAGGCGACTTCGATAAAGCCTGGGGTGGCATAGCTTCTTTGCAGTTCGGTTTGCCCGCAGTCTGGACATTTGCAAAAGAGAAGGGCCATAGCTTAGAGGAAGTGGTCACGTGGATGTCCGAGAAAACCGCCAAATTTGCCGGACTCTACGGCACAAAAGGCAAGATTGCGCCGGGCTTTGACGCCGACATCGTCATGCTCGATCCTGAAGGAAGCTTTGTCGTGGAAAAGAAAAACGTCCATCACCGCCACAAAGAAACGCCGCATGAAGGGCGTTCATTCAAGGGGGTCGTTAAACGCACCTATGTGCGCGGAGTTAAAGTCTTCGACCAGGGTGTCTTCACTACAGAAGGTCATGGCAGAAAGATTCTCGAAGGACGTCGGGATCGAGTCGCCACAAATTCGCGGTAAAAGCAATGACAGTCCACGCCAATTCAAAACTTGAAATTTTAAATGCGTACTCTGAAGAGGACGCAAAAGAAGAACTGGCAAAATGCTGCGGAGCTTCTCAGTGGGTAGAAAAGATGCTGGCGCGGCGCCCTTTCCATTCCTTTGAGGAATTATTTTCCGCTGCCGATGACATTTGGTTTAAACTTGCTGCCGAAGATTGGCTGGAATCATTTTCGCATCACCCGAGAATCGGCGATGTGGATTCGCTGAGGGCAAAGTTCGCTTCCACGGCAAGCTTTTGCGAAAACGAGCAAAAGAGTGTTTGTCAGGCGAGTGAAGAAGTGCTTCATCAGCTGGCTTCACTCAACGACGAATACTTTGAGAAGTACGGTTTTATTTTTATCGTCTGTGCGACAGGAAAAACCGCCGAGCAAATGCTTGAAATTTTAAAAAGAAGAATGCCCAACAATATTGACGCCGAGCTTAAGGTGGCAGCAGGCGAACAGGCGAAAATCACAAAAATCCGATTGGAAAAATTAGTTTTATGAGCAAAATTACTTCCCATGTTCTTGATTCTTCCCGCGGCAAACCGGCTCAGGGAGTTCCCGTCGCTCTGGACAGAAACGCCGATGGAAAGTGGGTTGAGTTGTCGAAAGCTCAGACCAACTCAGACGGGCGCGTGCCTGAACTCTGGACGGAGGCAATGAAATTGCAGACCGGAATTTACAGATTGACTTTCGATACCCAAAAATATTTCGAGTCGATTGGTGTCAAGGGTTTTTATCCCTCGGTTGCCATTGTTTTCGAGATTCCTGATGCTGCCCAGCATTACCACGTTCCGCTTTTGATAAGCCCCTTTAGCTATTCGACATATAGAGGCAGTTAGTATTACTTATGAGGTAAGGAGATAAAAGATGAAAACTTCCCTTAACTCGGGAAATCTCGGCGAAGTGTTCAGTAAGCTGGCAATCGCCAACAGAGAGTTCAATTCTCAATATCCCGGCGACTCAGGCGCCAGGCAAGCTGTCCACACTGTATACGGTGGCGCTCACTTGTTCAAATCTGACTCCGCCAAAAAGCTCGGAGTGCTTGCTTTGCGCTCGCTTGACGAGTATGCTCCCGACTTCGTTACCTTTGCCAGGGCGCTTCAACTTTCTGGCTGGCAACAACTGCCGGAAAGCGATGCAAAAATTGCCAAGCTGGAGCCCCTGCTCGAGGAAAATTCCGACAGTGTTCGCAAAGAACAGCATCCTGTCTGGCTTGCGTACACTGTCTATAAGCGCGTGCGTGATAAATTGACGCGTGAGGCGGTGGAAGATTTTCGTATCGATTTCGAAGACGGATACGGAAACCGCCCTGATTCTGAAGAAGACATGCACACTGAACTGGCTGCCCAGGAAGTGGCGAAGGGCATGAAGGAAAATACCCTTTCTCCATTCATCGGAATTCGCATCAAACCGTTTACCGAAGATTTGCGTGACAGAAGCGCACGCACGCTCGATATTTTTGTCACCACACTGCTCTCTATCTCAGGCGGCCGGCTACCCGACAATTTTGTCATCACTTTGCCGAAAGTGACTATCACCGAACAAGTGACGGCGATGATCAATTTGCTTTCGCTCATTGAGAAAAAACTGGGACTGCCAGAGCAGACAATTAAGATCGAATTGATGGTTGAAACTCCACAGTCCATAATCAATTCCAGAGGTCAATGCGCGCTTCCGGAATTTGTGCGTGCGGCAGAAGGACGTTGCATCGCCTGCCATTTCGGTGTTTACGATTACACTGCTTCATCTAATATTACTGCCGCATATCAGTCGATGGATCACCCATCTTGTGATTTCGCCCGGGAGATGATGCGTGTTTCACTTTCAGGCACAGGCATCTGGCTTTCCGACGGTGCCACCAATGTCATGCCGGTCGGGCCGCATCGCGCCGATCCGGACGGCAATTTGAGCGCCGCCCTTCGGCAAGAGAATATCGAGACAGTGCATCGGGCATGGAAACTAGGTTTCGACCATGTGCGCCATTCACTCAAGCAGGCATATTATCAAGGTTGGGACTTGCACCCCGCGCAATTGCCGGTGCGCTATGCAGCCTGCTATTCCTTCTTTCTGGAAGGGTTGGAGCCCGCCTCTTTGCGCCTGAGAAGTTTCATTGAAAAGGCTGCCCAAGCCACTCTTGTCGGCGACGTATTTGACGATGCGGCCACCGGTCAGGGCCTGCTGAATTACTTCTTGCGTGCCATCAACTGCGGTGCAGTGTCGAAAGAAGAGGTAAAAGCGACAGGTCTGACCCTGGAAGAAATTTCCACTCGCTCCTTTCTCAAGATCCTGGAAGGCCGTAAGGAAAAAGTATTGACCACCTAGAGACAGCTCAGTTAATCGCCTTCAAAAGGGAATCACCGGAAAACACCATTTTCCGACTGGTCGCTTGCGTGCTGGTAGTAAAGACAAGCAGAAATTTTTGGAATTCTTGCCTTTTATAGTCATAAGCTGGTGCTCTGGTGGTACAAAGTACTAGGTTTGTCGCCGTTTGGTATTCACATTGAATAAGTCGTCTTGGATGCCTCTCAAGGTTGCGTCCGTGGTCAATCCGACTGAACTGGACCTGGATAAGGTTCTCAATCTGGCTCGCCAAAATCTGGGACGGACAGTGGAATTGCCGTTCGGCACGGGCAAGGGTTACATTTTGACTGCCATAACCCCGCCTGACCCTTCCGGCATGAGCCGGGTCAGCTACGTAGAGTGGACCCTCATCGACGCCGAGCATTCTCATTTGCCGCCGCTCTGGTCACACAGAACCACTGACCTGGCTGTTCTGCTTGGTATGATTCATCTGGAAATATCCAAGAGCTCATCGGCGGCACTGCCCACCCAACCTGCAGTGGGCGCGAGTTTAATGACAACGCAGGAAATGCCGCCAGGCGGGTTTATGCAACCGCCCATGCAGCCTGCCATGCCACAAGCCATGCAAACTCTCCAGCCTCCGATGCCTCAAAACGGCGGTGGCATGGCGGATATGGGCAATGCGGCCAGCGGCACATATGCTACTTTCGGCGTCAACCTTTCCGGAGAGCTGGAAGACATCGATTTGTTCGGTGTATTGCAATCCGTCTCGATTTGCAAGATGACCGGGCGTCTTGAAATCGTTGAAGGTATGCGGCAAATCGAAGTTTTCTTCGAAGACGGCACGCCTATCCATGCCACAAAAGAAGACGCCTTGCTTGTGGAAGGGGCAAGTGTGCAAAAAGGCTACGATGTTGTACTCGAGTCTTTGATGTGGAGGAAGGGCAAATTTGCCTTTGCCTCCAAGATACAGGCCAAAGAGCGCACAGTCAGCAAGAGAATGGATGCGCTTCTGGTGGAAGCTGCAGCTCTCAGGGACATGAAGCAAGAACTGGAAAATCGCGGATTTGACGAAGAGGCAGTGCTTTTCAAAACCAATCCCAATATGAGCGAATCCGAGTTCGAGTCTCTGGTCAGAGCGGGCGGCGTACCTGCGGACCTGCAAGCGCAAAAGACAATCTACAGCCAGCTCAAACACAGCGAACGCATGCACGACTTTCTCTCCCGCATTCCCATGCCTATGAGTATCTGGATGCCGGCATTGTTCAACATGTCGATGCAAAACATCATTGCCACTAAGTCGCGCGGCAGCCAGCCGGTTTTTCAAAGCACCGGCTCGATCGACTTTTCAATCATAGATGCTGCTTACCATGAGATTCTTCGCCCAGAAACGGACATGCTCAGCTATCCGCTTTTTCTCTTTTTTGCGCAAAGAGAACACAAGCGCAGTGCCCGCACACGCACTGGCTACTCGGTGGTAATCTTCGACGTCAAGCAGAACGGACTTCTGCCGCAGGGCAAACATCTGCGCCGGGTCGTCAGAGCTTTCAACTTGTGCAGAGGCGAGCTCGATCTGGTGGGCCACTTTCAGACTCTGGAATTCGGCTTGATCTTGCCCTTTAGCAATGGCGAGAAAGCGCTGGGTCTTTGCCGCAATCTGGTCAAAACTCTAGCAGAACTACCTGCTGATGAAGAAGAAGGCGACCCGCCACTCGAACCTCAAGAACCGGAAGCGCCACTGAAGCTCTCATTTGGCATTGTCTCTGTCCCTGAAGATTCGACAGACCTGGCTAAAGGTATTTTGCTCGCCCAGTCCAACCGGCAGAGCAAGCCGCACGGTCGATATTTCGAAGCCTAACTACCAATTCCAATCTTAACGGTTAACGGCTTTCAGAGCTGTTTCTTTTCAACGCGTTCTTGATTGATTGCTTGAAAGGAGGCATGAGGATGCCTTCTTCTGTGATGATGCCTCTGATCAATTGATTGGGGGTGACATCGAATGCCGGATTGAGGGCCTCGGCGCCTTTGACTGTGACCGGCCGGCCTTCGATCTTTCTAACTTCGTCTTTGTGGCGAAACTCGATTGGAATTTGCTCTCCGCACTCGATACTGGCGTCGACCGTGGATAGAGGTGCGGCGATATAGAAAGGAATTTTGTGATGATGAGCAAGAACGGCCAGCGAGTATGTGCCGATTTTATTGGCTGCGTCTCCGTTGGCCGCGATTCGATCTGCTCCTGTGATGACCATGTCCACCTCGCCTTTGCTCATCAAATAACCGGACATGTTGTCGCAAATTAAGGTGGCTGGAATTCCATCTTGAGTCAATTCCCACATCGTCAACTTGGAGCCCTGATTGCGCGGTCTGGTCTCGTCTACGAAAACTTGCGGTTTGAGACCATTCATGTGTGCCGATCTGATTACGCCCAGGGCCGTTCCCCACCCGCAAGCAGCCAACGAGCCGGCATTGCAATGAGTGATGATGCGCGCTGAATGTGGAACGATGGATCGGCCGAATTCGCTCAGTTTCTTATTTCTATTCAGGTGATCGAGAAGCATTGATTCAGCAAAGTGAAAAACCTTGTCTGCGAATTCTTTATTGCTGAGGTTTTCTTTCAGAAGCACAGATGCAAAATTGTGCACAACGCCTGTTGCCCATTTCAAATTGACGGCAGTCGGACGCGTGGCATCAAGTTTATCTTTGACTTGATCGAGAATAGAGACCGAGAGGGCGGAAGTTTGACTCTGAGCCAGTTTTTGCAAGTGCGAAGCCATAGATAGCGCGGCCGCCACGCCTATTGAAGGCGCGCCGCGGACAACCATGTCTGAAATAGCGAAACACATCTGATCGATGTCGGTGGCGTCAAAATATTCAATCGCTTCCGGCAACTTTCGTTGATCGATCAAAATGATTTTTCCATCTTCCGTATGAACGGGCATAGTTCCTTCGTCTAGTTTGATAATAACTTTGTCCATTGGCTTTTGAAATTTTTGGAAGACGGCGCCCAAATTAGGCAGTGATTATCTCATGCCCTGCAAAAAATGATGACCGGACTCTCGGTCCGGCCACCATTTTACTTTATGGGCTGGCGCGCTTTCTTTTCGTGCGCTGCGCGCTTATTCTACTTCGGTCCGCGAGACTTGAGAAACTCCGGTATGTCAAGGATGTCGCTTGCCACTTTCTTGTACTCACTCGGTTGTTGTCTCACTTCATGCTCTCGGGAGCGAGGTTGCGGAGCAGACATTGCCGGTTGTCGAGGCGGTTGATTTTGCTGAACCATGTCAAAGCCGGTGGCTATAACAGTGATCAGCACTTCGCCGTGCAGTCTGTCATCCAGCACTGCTCCGAAGATGATGTTTGCATCATCGGATACTGCCGAGTAAATGACATTGGCTGCTTCTTGAACTTCGTGCAGGGTCAGGTCCGGCCCGCCGGTTACTGAGAAAATCACTCCCGAAGCACCATCGATGGTGCATTCCAGAAGTGGGCTGTTGATGGCGTTGCGGGCTGCCTCTACTGCTCTGCCTTCACCGGTGGCGCGGCCTACGCCCATGAGAGCTGAGCCGGCTGTTGCCATGATCGCTTTGACGTCTGCGAAGTCAACGTTGATCAGTCCAGGTACTGTGATGATGTCGGAAATACCTTGTACACCTTGCATCAGCACTTTGTCTGCTTCGACGAATGCTTCTTGCATGGAGGCTCTGTGATCGACGACTTCAAGCAGTCTCTGGTTGGGAATCACGATCAAAGTATCGACGCGTGACTTGATTTCCTGAATGCCGATTTCGGCTTGATTCATGCGGCGCTTTCCTTCAAAAAGGAAAGGACGTGAAACAACGCCGACGGTGAGTGCGCCTATCTCTCTTGCTACTTCGGCAACGATCGGTGCTGCACCGGTGCCGGTGCCACCGCCCATGCCGGCAGCTATAAATACCATGTCTGCCCCTTGAAGAGCGGCAGCGATGTCTTCGCGGCTTTCTTCCGCGCCCTTGGTGCCGATCGTCGGATTGCCGCCGGCTCCCAGTCCTCGTGTCAGTTTCGCACCGATCTGCAGGCGATTTTTCGCTGCTGACAAATCGAGCGCCTGGGCATCGGTATTGCAAGCCCAGAACTCAACCCCATTGAGACCCGCCTGGATCATGCGGTTGACAGCGTTGGAGCCGGCGCCGCCGACACCTACAACTTTGATGTTGGCTTTAATTTCCAACTTTGCCTTATCGTTTTTCTCGTTACGCTCAAGCACGACGCGTAGCCCTCATGAAATATATACAGTTGAAATACCTTGGTAGAATCTGGACTAGAAGCAGGACAGGTTGTGCTGTTCGCGAGGGAACTGCGGTTCACTACAGAACTGCGTTTCAATGGCCCAGTCGATAGGCTTTCGACTAGGCTATCGTAAGGTGTATTCTGGCTATTTGCAATAATGTGCGGCGCTTATGTAGTTAACCTTATCCAAGGCAATAGGCTCACCCCGTAGTCAGTAAAACGGTTGCCAGTACCTTGACTTTGGGCGCGCTTTACTCCCCCAAAACTCGATTTTGAGCGGTTCTTATATTTTGATAAAAGAAAGAAGATCTACTTAGAGGTAGCTTCTGCAGTCTTTATCTTTTGCAATGTGTCTTTGCACGCCTTGTTGTCGGGCGCCAGCTCGCACGCCTTTTGCGCAGACTGCACTGCTTCGGCAAAACGACGGTCTGAAGCCAGCACGCCGGCTAGCATACGGTGAGCTTCAGAATTCTTTTTGTCCAACTCAACACATCGTTGCAAATACTTAGCTGCATCTTTAGCGTTGCCTGACATTGCATAAGCACTGCCGAGATAAAAGTTTGCATCAGGATCGTCAGGCGAGAGTGCAACTGCCTTTTTCTCTTCTTCAATTTGTGCCTCGATGTCTCCGCGCGTTCCCAGGGCTGCGCCGAGATCTCTGTGGGCGCCGGCGTGGTCTTGGTTGAGCTTGATCGCTTGTCTGAAAGCTGCAATTGCTTCATCGGGTTTGTCGGTACGCAACAAAAGCTGGCCCAGTCTGTGATGCACGTCTGGATTGTTGGGATCAAGTTTGGCTGCGTCTTTCATAGAATCAGCCGCTTCTTGCATATTGCCTTCGCGCATGAGCACGCGGGCCAGGCCGAAGTGAGCCTCAGATTCATTGGACTCCAACTTAATTGCTTCTTTGAATTGGTCCTCAGCTTTCTTCAAATCGCCTTGCATCAAATAGGCTCTGCCAAGTTTGACGCGATTCTTGGCATTTTTTGGATTTTGCTCGATGGCTGCTTCGTAGCGAAATACAGCATTCTTGATGTCTTCTTGATCTTGATCGACAGCCTGAGCAGCTTGTGGCCAAACGCCGTGCAATGGCAAGGCCGAAAGTGCCAGCATGGTCAACAATTGGCGGTATCTCATTTGATTCTACTACCTCACAGTCAGCTTTTGTCTCGGTTTGGCTGCCTTCCCCGCAAGCAGCCGTGTCAGTGCGGCTCGTGATTCGGGAGCCTTGGGATTGATTTGAATTGCTTGCCTGAGCGCTTCCAGAGCCTCGGTCTCTTTGCCTTCCTTTTCCAATGCTTCAGCAAGCGTCAAATAGGCCAGATGGTTGGAAGGTAAACACTTTATCGCCAGTTTCTCAAGTCCGACAGCGGATCTTATATTGTTTTTGTCGTTTTTCTGCAAAAGACACCGGCCCAGCTCGAGATAAGTAAAAGACAATTTGGCATCATCAGGCTTGGGTTTGAGCAAAAGAATCCTGGCCAACTTTTCTTTTGCTTCATCAATTTCGCCTTTTTGCCTCAGTGCAGCACCAAGATTGAACAATGATTCCACCGAGTTCGGGTCTTTCGATTCAACGATGCGAAACTGCTCAATTGCTTGATCGAAAAGACC
>JADZFV010000219.1 GCA_020854255.1 Candidatus Melainabacteria bacterium
AATTCCTCAGAAAAAAAATTTGCTGTGGACATAGACGTGTTAGCTGAAAATGTCTTACGTCGCGCTCGACAATTGCTTTCACCCGGCATCAAAAAAGTGGTGAACGGCACAGGCGTAATTCTCAACACCAATCTGGGCCGCGCTCCTCTGCCTTTTCAAATCGGCAAGCGCATCGAAAGCATTGCCGGCGGTTATACCAATCTCGAACTCGATCTGGAAAGCGGCAAGCGAGGGGAGCGCGGCAGCAAACTCGAGCAATTGTGCCGTGTCTTGTTGAATTGCCAGAAAGCCATTGTCGTCAACAATAACGCATCCTCCGTGATGCTTGCCGTCGCTGCTCTTTCCTCCGGAAAAGAAGTGATCGTCTCCAGAGGCGAATTAATTGAGATAGGCGGCAGCTTCCGGCTGCCCGATGTAATCGAGTCGGCAGGCGGCATTCTCAAAGAAGTGGGCACAACCAATCGCACCAGAGCTGCCGACTACAAGAAAGCGATCTCTGCCAATACCGGCATGATTTTGAAATGTCATCGCTCTAACTTTGCTATCACCGGCTTCACTGAAGAGGCATCAGTAAAAGAACTCGTTGAAATCGGACGAGAGGCCAAAATCCCTGTTCTTGAAGATCTGGGCTCAGGAGCGCTCGTGCCTCTGCAATTTCTCGGTCTCGAAGACGAGCCCACAGTGCCGGATCGCATTGCACTCGGTCTGGATGCCTGCATGTTTTCCTCAGACAAAATTCTGGGCGGGCCGCAGGCAGGAATTATTGCCGGTCAAAAGGAGGCGCTTGAGAAAATGCGCAAGCATCCGATCTATCGAGCCTTGCGGGCCGACAAGTTGACTATCGCTTTTGTCGAAGAAGTGCTTACTCTATACCTTTCAGGCAACCCTTACGAGAAGATCCCGGCCCTTTTTCTAGCCTCGACTACTGATCGACAAATTAAAAATCGCATCGAAGCATTCATCAAAGCAGAGGCAAAGACTCTAGCCAATCTAAAACTTACGGTGGCATCCAGCCAGGCGACAATGGGCGGCGGCACCGTACCCGGTAAGACTCTGCCCAGCTTTGCGCTTGTTGTCGAGGCAAAGCCGGACAAGAAAGCTACCGCGAAGTACATATCCGACTCAATCAGGCATTCTGAGCCGCCGATAATCGGCATCATTCAGGACGAGAAATTGATGATCGATTTCCGGGCAGTTTTTCAAGACGATGAAAAGTATGTGCTAAAAGCACTAAAAGCAGTCGACAGTACTTTGTAATTCGCTTTTATAGGGCCATTTTGAAAAAAACTCACAAATCAAGAGGATATAATCACGGCCGTCTCTAAGTAGAAAGAGAATCGAATTAACAGAATTGCGAGGCAAATATGGCTGACGGTAGCTCGTTCGAAACAAGTCTGGCACAAATCAGTAAAAAAATTGATGAACAAGCACGTTTTACAAGAAGCGTAGTGATCATCTGCACGCTCACCATTCTCGGTGTTGTGTTCTACACGATGACCGAAATGTTCAGCAGCTTACCGGCAAACTGCGTAATGCAATTCATGGGCAACATGGAAAAAATCGTCCAGGAGTGGAAACTCATCGAAGCATCCATGGCTAATCGAGCCAAAAAGCCTGCCCTTGCTCCCGCGCCCGCACCGCCGCCGGCAAAGCCATCGCCAGAAAAGAAGTAGAGCCAGAAGAGACATAGAAAAAGAGTTCAAAAGTTCAAACCGGCGCCGCAATTTCGGGTGCCGGTTTTTCTTCGTTCTTTCTTTTCACCCGGTGCCAGCAGCCAGGTCGGCACCGCACCGCATATGGTGCCACGAATAAAGACGTCACTTATCTCTACTTCTTGAGCAGTGCCTGGCGGCGCTTCACTTCAGCTTCGACTTCATCGGGAGTGATGTTGTTGACTTGCATCGGTCCGGCGCAAATTTCGCGCCATGGTGCGCCGGCAAGAGCCTGTCGGACAATCACTTCAAACACCTGAGCGCGCACGCCTGAGCCGTAGCTGCCCGGTCCGCCCACAAACGGTGTCGTGGCTGGAGCGCGAGGAATGGCTTGCTCTTGCTCGATTGCCGGTGGTGGCGGTGGCGGTGGTGGCGGTGGCGGTGGTGGCGGAGGAGGTGGTGACTGTGGAACAGGCGCTGCCTGTACTGGAGCCTGTGGGGGCGCGGCTGCAGGTTGCGGGGCGGCAGCAATCGGTTGCTGCTCGGCCGGTTGATTGCCGGGCAGATCGAGAGGCTTGGGAGAGGAGTCAAATAAATTGGGCGGCGCCGCCTGGGCAGGCGCAACATCAAAGAAGCTATTTTTAGGCGCGGCTGCCGCTTGCGCCTGAGCCTGCTGAGCCTGGGCATGAGCTTCGTCGGCTTTGGCTTTGGTTTCGTTCATCTGTCTCTGGAAATCCGAAACCATTTCCTTTGTAGAATCGCGCAACTCTTCGAGCTGTGCCTTCAGTTGAGCGTTTTCGCTTTCTTTGCGAGACAATTCCTGTTCTTTGGCATCCAGCAATTCATCGCGCTTGCTGAGCGTTTCGGATAGCTCGTCATAGCGACTGTTAAATTCTTCCCAGCGCGAACCAAGCAACAGCTTTTGCTCTTCCAGCTCTTGCTCTTTGGAGTTGAGGATCTGCTCCATTTCTCGCTCGCGCTGCTCGAAACGGCTGACCAGATCGTCTTGCGACTGGCGCATCTTTTCCAATTCGGCAAAGACAGCTTCGTCTTGAATGGAGCGATCGTTGCCGCCGCCACCGCTTTCATTGACGCCGCGAGGGCGCGCCGGTGCTTCGGCACCCTGAACCGCATCGTATGCAGCCCGGAACAGATCGCCGGAAAGTCGCTGGCTACCAAGAAGATCAACCAGTCTGTGCAACAAATCAGCCGGGTGATCAGCTGGATAGACAGCCATATATGCAGCTTTGAACGTCCAGGGATCAATCAAACCGGCAGCCAATTGATCGGAAAGGCTCATGACCAGCTGCTCGGGGCTCATCTTTTCCGAGTCGGCGCCAGACTCACCTTTTGATTCCAGGCTCTGCACCAACTGATCGATTGCCGGGACCAGCTCTCCTACGGCCTTCATGGGCTCAAGAGCGGCGGACAGTGAGTCCATGAGGCTGTTCAGGGTGAGATTAATTTCGGCGAAAGTCTGATTCTGCATGGTCTCGGAAAGAGAGCGCATGGTCTCTGTCTGCTCGCCCGCCAGCTTTTGAATAATGGACAGGTTCATTGCGCAGGCAGTTAGACCCTGGTCGATATTGGTGAGAATCTCGTTGGCAAGATCGGAGACCGGACCCAGCGAGGCTGAAGGAAAAGCGCCGATGGCGGAAAGCGGCAGCGTCACTGATTCGGGATCTTTTGCAACCGTTAGAGAATACTGGGCAGGCGCTGGTTCTGGCGAAGGTGGCGGCGCGCAAGCCCCTAATGGCTCGACATCACTCAGGGTTGCGCTGGCGGCTTTGCCCTGCGGCTCTTGGACATGAGGTTTATCGGCAGCTTCACCGGCCGGTTGAGGAGCAGGCGGGATCTTCTCTAAATCCTGCTTTGTATCTCTTTTCGGTTCCGAGGTCGATTCATTCTTAGTGTCTGCGACAGATTCTGGTCCGGTCATAGCCGATGCAATTGCGGCCAGGGAAGTCGCTGTGCCGGAGACGGAAGTGGGATCAGAAGAAGTAGGAGAGTTTTGCTGAGGTACGTTCACGGGAGTCGCTTCGGCAGTGTTGGGTGAAATTTCTTTTGGGATATCGTCTAGACCGAATGAATAATTTGGAGGTGAATCTTTGGAACCGCTTGAGGAATTGGATGTGCCTGACGATTTGGCACCCTTTCCTTTGGGGACCAGCGAATCAAGGGTGGAAAGGGGCGAAGAGCTGGACTGCAAAGAAGGAGGTGCTGCAGCTGCAGCTGCAGCCGGCGGTTGCGAGCCGGCCGTGGCGTCCGGGGCGATCGTGTGACCATCGCCGTTGGAGGTCTGGCCGCTTTGAGCGATCGGATCGGCAGGCTGGGCAGCCGCTACTGGAGCGCCGGGCGGCTCGAGAGCCGTAACCGCATATGGATCCGGCGGCGAAGCTGATTTGGAGAGCGAGCCTCTCAAGCGGGCGCGTCGCGCAGAGAGAGACGAACCCTCATCGTTCGCCTTGCCGGACGCCGCATTATCATACGGGCCCACTGCGCTTCCCTTGTCCTCAGGACTCATCTGGTTTCCTTTCTATCGAGAAGTGGTCGCAAGCTCCAATTCTCTGTTTTCCGGCGCCTCCGGCAGGTCGTGCACCGCCTACCGAGCCTGGGCTGAGTTGCCAAATACTTAGCTTACTAAGTAATGTACCCTCACCTCTCACACAATACTCCAGCGCTACGGCCGGAACTCGAAATTAAGCTCCAGAAGCGGTTTTACTACAGGCGTCGGATAATCAAATCCGCCGTTTCGGTTTGAATTGGCCGGCTCCCCTGGAAATCGATCACCTACCACTTCCAGTATATATCTCAAATTGCTCAACTGGCCAAGAAATTTGGCGCTTGACAAGCTACGCTTATAGACATAAGATCACGACGAAATCAAGTCTTTAAGCTGCCATTACTATTGCAAACAGCCAAACAAGCGGCGAACGCCAATATCTGCCTTAATTAGCGCTATCATCGAGATAGGCGCGGGGTATCTGCCAAAAGGAGCAGCTGCCAGTTGGAAATCCTTATCTGTCAAACATGCGGTCTGTTGTTGCGCGGCGAGGCCAAAAGCTGCCTTTCTTGCGGCACCCCTGCATCCAAATTCTCAGCCACAGCCTTACCGATCATGTCCAACACGTCGGCGCCCCTGGCAGTGGCTGTCGATCCCGATCCTCTCGTTCTGGAGCGGGTGGTGACATCACGGCGCCTGGGCACTTACAAGCTCAGAGATGGCTACGGCTTCGGCAATGGTCACAATGGTGAAAACGGCCACGGCGAAAACGGCAATGGCGGCAACGGTCACAACGGCGGCAATGGTCACAACGGCGAAAACGGCGGCACGGCAAGTGCCAATCCGGCCAGCTCGCAAACCGGACTGGCAGCCCTGAGCCTGGGATTTATGGGCGGACGAAAACCGCCGACCGGACCTCTGTTTGCTGATAACCCGTGGGGTGAAAGCGAGACCCCATTGACCGATCCGGCAGGCACGGCGCCGACCGTAAATATAGTTCAAGATGCCAGCGACCAGACCAATCAGTTTGATCCTTCCTCTGCTGCTGCGGCAAGCAATCAACCTGCACCCGACCCGTTTGTTTCGGGCTTTCCACCGCCTCAGCCTCTAAGTCTCTCTCAGTCCCCGCTTACAGCCGAGCCTCAAAGCACCGAGAGCCGGCAAGCAGAGGGCGCGCAGGGCACTTCACCCTGGGACAAACCTGCACCGCAAGCACCATTTGGCAACCTCGATCCATTTTCCTCCGGAGCGCAGGCCGCGCAAAATATGTTTATGGGAGTGCAGTCAGCACCTCCTGAAATACAATCGCCCACGGCAGAAGACAATGCCGTCATAGAACCTGCACCACAGGCGATGCCGGCGGCCAAGACGGATAGGCCGATGGATCCTTTCTCGTTTGACAGCCAGAGCCCAGCGCAGACTACCAATCTGGTTACGGGATCGTTCTTCGAAGATCCCCCTGCGCCGGTGAAAAGCGAAATTGAAGCCGCGGGCAATTCATTTGAGCCTGGTTCAGGCTCACCATATGCGCTTACTCCAGCTGCTGCTGAAGAAGGTTTTGAGCCAGCAGCTCCAATTCACGCCGAACCGGTCGATACCGGATTCAGTGCCACTACCGAAAGGAGTTCGGAGCAACAGTCTGCGCCGCACAGCGAGGGTTTGAGCGCCGCTGCCGCGTCCATAGCGCAGCCGCCGGAATCAACAAAAGAAGCGGAAAATAATTTTGTTCAAACAGCAGCGATTGCCGCCGCAGCCGCATTAGCCGGAGCGGCGGCCGGAGCGGCTGTAACTAATGCATTGCATGCTAAATCCAGTCCTGCAGGCGGCGGTGACTTTTTCGATGCCGGTATCAGCACTATGCGACCAGGTGCCACTTCAGGCGGTGCCGCCGATGAAGAAGCGACCTTTGACCCCTTCTCACCGGCGGCGTCAAAACCGGAATCGACAATTTCCACGGCCGCCGGAGCGCCAGACGATTTCTTCAGCGCTGCTCCAATAGGCAGGCCAAAACGCGACGACGGTGTCGTGGAAGATATCAAAGAAACGGCGCAGGCAGCCATGGACGCCTTCAATTTCGATTCCGGAGCAAAAGTCAGAGGTGACGACGACGCATTTCCGGACGAAAGCCAGATGCGGGGCAAGAAAGAAGGTGCCGGCAAGTCCAGTGCCACGGAGTCAGAAACAGACGCCAGGCCAAAAATCGCACGGCCACGCGGCTTTTCCCCAAGCAAAGAAAGCAAGGATTCAGAAATCACACTCAAGGAAAAATCGGAAAAATCAGGCAAGTCAGACGAAAGCGCCGACGACTTTTTTGCCGGCAAGAAGCACAAGAAAGAGTCCAGTTCTGATGACGATAGCGACGAAGAAGATACCGACAAAGAGTCACCGCCCCCCAGAAAATCATTTTCAGGTGGCAGCACCTCGACTATAAAAAGACCGGGCAGCAAGAAAAAGGAAGTGATCAAAGAAAAGGCCAAGCCGAAAGGCAAGGACAAAGACGATAACACGGACTCTGACGACACCGATGACGACGACAACCTGCCCTTCCTCGAGCGGGAGATCAGTATCGGCGGCATGACCGTTACCAACAAATCGGCTATCATTTTAGGCACCATATGCGCCTTCATGACTGTCGTCGTTTTCAACACCTTCTGCACTTTCTGTACCTACCTGGCCGGCTCCATGCCGAAAAGCGGCGCGGCAGGCGGCGGTATGCTGGGCGGAATCGGCATGCAAAAGACAGTTGATATTTCCGGAATCTACAATGTTTTTTATAAGACGCCGATGGAGAGAAACGGCAACTCCTTCAAAATGCAACTGGGACAACAGGGCAACAACA
>JADZFV010000220.1 GCA_020854255.1 Candidatus Melainabacteria bacterium
CGCTGCTTCAATTAGCAACTGGGAGAAAGAGTACAATCTTCGCGCCAGAGCAGTGGAAGTACTTAAACCTGTAATGAAGCTCTCAAAAAGACAAGCCTGGAATCAGCTCCAAAGAAAATAGTTCGAGATCACATTTTCGTTGAAAGCCTGATTCCGTCCGAAAAGGGAGCGCCCCGGGGTCAGCGCAGAACATCGACAGTGGTGGCAACTGTGATGTCTTTCCAGTGACGATCGGCTGTCACTACTGTGAGTTTGTGCCGGATTCCGAGACCCAGGCAAGCGCGATCTCCCAGAGACAGCCCTTTTGTCCGGGAAAGCGGTCTCAAAAGGGCCGCGGCTACTGCGTCGGATTGAGAGAAGGGCACCACCTCTAGTGCCTGCCCTAGAATGCCTGCTTGCTGAAGCTCAGATTCCACATTCTCCGGATTGAGCCCCAGATCCGATAGCTTGGTAAGAACTTCACACCAGTTTACTGCGCTAATCAAGGAACCTTTAATCAGATAATCAGCGACTTTTTCAGAACCAGGCTCATTGCGAAGATAGACCAGAACCGCCGAGGCATCAAGGATACTCTTAGCCACTTATTTCCTCACTGCGCTCCTGTAGTAGTTCGTCCACCAGTCTTCGCTTCGGTTTTATTTGAGCATAAAGCCCCTTAACCTTTATGACCTGCTCTTTCAAGGTCACCAGTCGCGCCGAGCCATCCTTCTCCAGAATAACTGTTAGCGTGTCCCCTGCATCCACGCCAAAGAAGTCCCTGACTTCCTTGGGGAGCACAAACCGGCCCCTGTCACCAACCAAAATCGAATACTGCCGCCTCATCGCCTTATTTTTCGAGTTTCCCATAAATACTGCCATCCCCCGAAAAACAGGTTTCCCACAATTGTAATTGTACCACCCCGGATTTTGTTCCACTCACACCGCAGCGCTATCGCGACCGACCGGCAGAAGAGCAATTCAACACTCTCATAAAGCTTCAGCAAATCACAGGCGCGGCCGCCCGCCAAGCTGAATGCGCCTACCAGGAGCCCGAAGATAGCGGTGCCAAAACATTCCAAGCGTTATGATTTTCGCCTGGCGGCTTGATTGCGCGAGAACAAGAGTCCACCGCCACAATGCGTGAAGAAGAAGAAGAAGAAGAAGAAGAAGAAGAAGAATAGAGCCGGCAATTACCAACTGCGGCGTAATCGTAACGCGAGCAGCCGATATACAACGCAGACTCAATACATATACCGCAAAACCATGAAAAATCATTAGTCGAAATTGCTTATACAAACGAGATAGGATGGTCGCCTCATAAGTATTTTCATTGCATCAATTTCTTCCGGAGGGCGATAGCGATGGTAAACAAGCCCAGGGCAAACAGCCTCTGGCATCTCATTGACGACCCCCATCTGAAATGGCTGACCAGCGAAGAAGTCATAGCGCAGGGGCGCGGGCTGTTTGAGAGCGGCTGCGTCGCGACAGAAGACGCCGGACCGGTGTGGATTAGCGCGGTAGTGTCCGATATGTCCGTTGTATATAGAGTTGCGGCGCCTGGCAGAGCTTAAGGTTCCGCTCATCAACTTGAACGGTGTCTGGGTAGAGCTCAATCCGGAAAAACTGCAGTCAATACTTCAGTTTTTCAAGAAACAATCTACAAAGAAAGCCTCGCAGGGTGAGCTGGTGCGAATGGCACTGGGAGATGTCCGCCTGCCTGATGGAGTGACTTTCGACGGTATTACAGGTGAAGGACCGGTTACGAAGCTGGTGGAGCAATTGCAAGGGCAGAGGTCTTTTGAGGAAATTCCAGTTGAAGACTCCTTTGCCGGCACGCTTAGAGCCTATCAATCACGCGGTATGTCCTGGCTGCATTTTTTAAAATCAGTAGGCTTCGGCGCCTGCCTGGCTGACGACATGGGTCTGGGAAAAACTGTGCAGGCGCTGGCCTTTATTCAGTCGATTTGGCACAAAACTGCGGATGCTGATCGCTTGCCCAATTTGCTAATTTGCCCAACATCAGTTTTGAGCAACTGGCAAAACGAGGCACAAAAGTTTACTCCGGAGTTAAATGTAATTTTGCATCACGGACTGGATCGCTTGCACGGCGCAGCCTTCCGGCGGGCGGCAAGAGGTGCCAGCCTTGTCGTTACTACCTATTCCCTGATGCTTCGCGACCAGGAAGATCTTAGGTCAATAAAATGGGAGAGCATCATTTTAGACGAAGCGCAAAACATCAAAAATCCGCAATCCCTGCAAACCAAGACGGCATGCTCTCTCAAATCCAATTTCCGTGTCGCATTGAGCGGCACACCCGTGGAAAACAATGTCGGCGATCTCTGGTCGCTGATGAATTTCTTGAACCCCGGTTATTTAGGCAGATATAGCGAATTCAAAGATCGATTCTATGTGCCTATTCAAGTCTTCCAGGATCAAGAGAAAACAGAACAACTTAAGCGCCTGACTGCGCCATTTGTTCTTAGACGGTTAAAAACAGATAAGTCAATCATCCCGGACTTGCCGGAAAAACACGAGCGCAAGACCAGCTGCTACCTGACCAAAGAGCAGGCCACTCTTTACGCCGCCGTAGTCGAGAGCGCCACCAACTCAATTGACGAAGCAACAGGAATGAAGCGCAAGTCGCTCGTCCTCACAACACTTTTGCGTCTCAAACAAATCTGCGACCACCCGGCTTTATTTATCACAGATAAATCTCGCCTGGCGGAGCGCTCGGGCAAACTGAAGAGGCTGGCGGAGATGTCACGCAACATCATCGATGGCGGCGAAAGCATCTTGATTTTCACCCAATTCAAACAAATGGGCGGCATTATTCAGCAGCACCTGCAGAACACACTCGGAAAAGAAGTGTTGTTCTTGCA
>JADZFV010000221.1 GCA_020854255.1 Candidatus Melainabacteria bacterium
CGTTGACGAGGGAGAGCGCGTCCATCAATTCACGGACATTGCGAAAACGCTTCGAAGGTTCTTTCTGCAAGCACTTTATTATTATGCAGTCGAGCAATTTCAGCGCATTGTGAGCTGGCGAATTCTTCGGAAACTGATTGGCAAGCTCGTGTAGATAATTGAGCGCGGCCTGGCTTTGCTTGCTGCCGACGAAAGGAGGCGAGCCGACAAGCGCTTCGTACATTATGCAGCCAAGCGCGTAAATGTCGGCTTTTGCCTCGCTCTTAGTCTGGTCGATGCACTGCTCCGGGCTGAGATAAAATGCATTTCCTACGGGATCGGGCGGCATGCCGAAATCGATAAGCTTTACCATATCGGTGTCGATTTCGTTGGGGGTGAGTACTATTTTCTCGGGCGAGAGATTGCCGTGGAAAAGCTCATGGCTGTGCGCCTCAATCAGCGCTTCGCCGACCTGGTTGAAAATATTGAGAAACCTGGCGATATCCAGGCGTTTTTTCAGTTGCAAAACCTCAGCGAGGCTATTTCCTTCCACAAGAGCTGACACTACATAAGGTGCGCCAGTTTCATCGACGCCGTTTTCGTAAACGGTCGCCAAATGCATATGTGTGAGCTCGGAAGCCTTTTGCGCCGCGCGCTGGATTTCCTTGATCTGAAGACTGTCGGATACGCGGGCATTGAAAAGGCGCAGCGTCAGGATCTGATCGACGGCTCCGTTTTTGGCGGCATAGGTTGTGCTGAGAGCGTCTTTAAAATGCTCCCAGAGCAGCTCGTAAGACTTGAAACGACGAGGGGCGTCAGCTCTCAGTCCTTTTGGCTCCGCTATTGGCGCTGCGGCCCTCAATTCTTCCGGCTCGAGGGCTGTTTCAATCCCCACAACATCTTCGGGAGGCGTCCTGGATTCAGTTAGATTTTGGTCCTCACTTAATGCGGGCTGAGGCCCTAGTGGGTCCTCACTATCCGCTGTTACGTGGTCTTTTTCGCAAGTGACGATTGTCGGGCGGCTGGGCGATTTTGCCGCAACGGCTGCCTGTCGCCCGTTATTGGGGGCGCGATCCCTTGTGTTCTGTTTCATTTATGTGGTTTTTTTGATGGTTGGTAAAAGGGCAACGGTTGTTCACCGATGTGGAAATATAAAGGAAAGATGTCAAGAAACATATAGGGTTTTCCCTGGGAGGCGAGTCCATTGCAGTTTGGTGTTTCGCTTGATCCTGTCGTTTTAATCTTTTTGGAGCTCAATCAAGCGCCCTGATTTTCAGAGTTGACGTGCACATGTAAGTGATGCAATGGTACTAAATGCAGTGCGGTATAGAGACGGTATAGGCAAGGGCGATAAATTTCAGCCCCTGCCCACTTTCTAACCATACAACAGGCTCGCGTTTTCCAGCTCCTACGGCGACAGGATTTTCTTCAGCTCACCCATCCCTGTCGGCAATGCCCTGTAAGTTCTTTCGTTTGCTCAGGCTTCGCAAATGAGACTTTGCGACCATCCATGATCTGGCGCACTTTCTTGTTGACGTCCAGCTTTGTGTTTGCCAGAACCATGCAGCAAGCAAATTGCACAGGTTCGGATTTCGTGGCTACGACAATGGCGTTGGAAGCATGCTGCAGGTCGTATCCATAACGCTCGCAAAAAATAGCGGTGTCCGCCTCTTTCGGCAGGCATTCGGCAACTGAAGGTTTTAACCGCCCGCCTGGAGTCTAAAGGTGATTCCGAGGTTAAGGTTTTACTTGCTGCTTATGCCGCCCAGTGCAGCAGCACCGCCGTGTTTTGCAAGCCAGTTTTCAATTTTGTTGAGAACTGGCGATTTGATGAATGATGTTCCGACAAGGATGTGTCCGGAGCCGGGTACAGGCACGAACTCTTTGTCGCGCGCCTTGACTGCTTGAAAGACGGGTTCGGCGGATTCAGGTAAAACAATTTGATCGCCAGCACCCTGTAAGACGAGCACTGGAATTGACGCGGGCAATTTGGCTGCGCGCAGCGGCATGTCCTTGATGAAATTCATGGTGCCCAGTAGCTGCACTGCGGATTGAGATTTCTTCGCGAGCGGATCGTTAATCATTTCCGTGGCCACGCGCGGGTCGTCGGATAGATAATGCTGCAAATATGATGTGATGTCCACCTGCGACACGAAGGTCGCCATGCCTTTTATGAACTTCGATCCCATTACCGCCGGATTGTGAAAGCGTGGCTGAGAGCCTGCCGCACAAAGAATTATGCCGCGCACTCCTTTCGATTGTTTTGCCAGGGCATTCATGACCACGCCGCTGCCTGTGCTCTCTGCCAAGCAATATACGTTGGCCTTCTTGTGGCGTTTATGCAGCAGCGCGAGAATTCTGGCGACATCATCGCCGCTGGTCAGCAAGTCTTCTTCCATACTCGCGTCAGATTCTTTCCAGCGTCCATGACCGCGAAGGTCTGGAGCTACGACTAAATAACCCTGACCGGCAAGAGTTTCAGCAATCGACGAAAGTGCATTGGCGTCCTGCGCAAAGCCATGGACCGCGACAACAATAGCTGCCGGTTCGGCAACGGCGTCGTCCTGCCATTCATTTAAAGGGACACCAGTGGTTTTGGACAACCTGGAATTTTCGTTTTTCACAACCAGCGCCAAGGAAGGCTCCGCGGTAATGCAAAGCGAAGCCGCCAAC
>JADZFV010000222.1 GCA_020854255.1 Candidatus Melainabacteria bacterium
AGAGATAAATTCCCCGGAACCAAAACGGGGAATAATCAATACAAATCAAAGTCGAAGATTTTGATGTATACTGCATTCTAGCAAAGAAACGCTGAAATGAAAAGGGATTCGCCGAAACGCCCAAAGTTCGTTGCCCTGTTTTTCGTAAACCGTAGGTCGAGGGTTCAAATCCCCCTGTCGGCTAGGTTTTCAGACTTCGAAGTTATTCACGGAGGCCTAATGGAGGCCTTTTTGACGTCCAACTAAACGAAGCTTAATCAACGCATATACGAAAAATATTCGAGCAGTGAGACGATCAGTGTCGCGCTTCTCAAAACTAATTTGACTCCTTTGAGAAGCAACAATTCCAAGGTCTGCTGAAACGCTGGTATTGTATATGGTGCCCTAATGAAACTTCCAAACGCAGAGCGAGCTTTTATCGACATCGATAAGCTGCGCAATTACTGCTTGAGCCCGACACACCCACGCGGTAAGAACAAAGCGAGACTATTTGCTGCGCTGCTCGGACTGACAGCGACCGATGCCGAGTTTCTGCGCGATGCAATACTTGCAGCAGCACTAGTTACTGACGCAGAAGCAAGAGAGCAAGACGCCTACGGCAGCAGATACACTGTCGATTTTGAGATGCAGGGGTTGGCTAAAAATGTGACAGTACGAAGCGCATGGATTGTGAGGGCAGGCGAGGCCTTCCCTCGTTTGACAAGTTGTTATATCCTTTGAATGAGGACACTCAAATGACAAAAGCTCCAAAATTGTTAGATGTTGTTGCTTTGACGGCCGATATCCTGGACCGTGGACTATGGCGCGGACAGGTCGGCACCGTTGTTGAGATACTTGGCACCGACACTTACGAAATTGAATTTTGCGATGAAGATGGTCGCAGCTATGCAAGTCTCGCGGTTCCGGCGGATAAACTCATGGTGCTGCATTATCGACCATCTGAGGTCGCCTAGAACAAGGTAGCCCCGCTTATTTCTGCCGGGCAAACAGCCACCATCGAACCCCAGAAGCGAAGTCCAAGCCCTCCGGGTGCCTCCGGCAGACTTCACTTCAGGAACCCGGTTCGACGGTATTCGGGCAGAACGGCAGATATGAGCGGGGGAACTTTTTTATGCCTAAGCCGGCCATCAATTCGCAATCCTTAAAGTCTGCGACAGCTTGTCGCAGATTTGCTTGTTGGGCATCCGGGCCGGGGATTCTACAGGGGGATCTTTTAACGCCTCTGCAAAATGCGCGGACGATTATCAACCGAACTAACCCACAATGCCTTCATTTTTGTTGCCCATTGGAATGTAAGGATAAGCCAGGTAATTCGTTTCGCTGGAAAGCATTGTCTAGCATGGCTTTATCGCAATTCGTTTCAAAAAGATGAGCAATTCACTTCGCCCGGATCGGTGCGCAGTTGGCAAAATTTGCAATTCGTTTGCGAAATTAGTATCCCAAAGCAATCGGTCCGCGGCTTCGCAAAATTTTGCGCTCACTTTGAACGAATTACTTTGCGCTTTTTTGCAGAGAAGGGGAAACATCAAGTCGCACCCCGCGGGTTCACTTCTATATCAATTTGCCGACCACTAGGAATTCCGTTTTTATACTCTTGAATGTTTGTCTCTGCTACAGCGGGTAACGCCTGCAGTTGCAAACAGAAAGCCAATATGAATACTGAGGCTCGAGTTCTGTTCACTTGCTAGGCACACTTTTTGTCGTCTACGTAAGGTATTTTTTTGTGCCTGGTCGAGCCAAAATCACCGATGGGGGTGTATTGGCTACCTGTTACTCCAATCTCAAATTTGACGGCATTCTCTGTAATCTCTTCCGGAAATTTTAACAGGGGATTTCCTTTGAAACTCATGCCCCTTTTGTACGCTTCTTCGGTGTGGCTTTTTTCGCAGAGGAACCCTCCTTTGCCCTGCTTACTATTGCGCGTTTGCTCGCTGAGCGGGAAGCAGGCGTAGTCTGATTCACCTTAGGCACCTTTGCACCAGTAACACCACTTTGATCAACACCAGGTACAGAAAGAGCTTGCATGATTCTCTCCGCGGTGCTTATGGTCACGTGTGCATAGTTCGTCTTTTCATACTGCTGAATGCACTGTTTTGTGACACCAAGCATGGTTGCTAGCTCTTCTTGAGTCAATCCTTGACTGATCCTTGTCTTGATCAGCAATTCAGGTATTTGCCTGATTGCTTCCGGCCCCGGCAGCGCAACTTTGTGTGCCTTAAGAAGCTCGTAATCATCAATCTGATTGCGCAAAATAGTTAATTCAGATTCCAACGATTCCTGCTGGGCTGCCCTGAGCCATGGCTGCGCCTTGCTTGCGGGCAGCCGCTTCAATTCAAACAGCGCATTCTCAAAGTCTTTGATCCACCTCTGTGTTACGCGGAATTGCCAGTCATTCTTAATCATAGTGGCTTCCTTAAATCGATTTTGATGATGCCCTTTGAATTGTCGTCCTGATCTCTCTGGAAGTATTCGAGATATGGAAATCCGCCATGTTCAGGCGTGTACACGAAAATGTCACCGAGATACTTCGCTTTTCGTAATTCCAATGGCTTCAGAATATCTTGGTCGATCGCAGCAGTCACTCCAGTTGGATCCCAAGTACAGTCATAATCGTTTGGCTCTTCTTTATCAGTTATGAAGCTGCCATCCAGGTAAAAGGTTGTACAACCGGCAGCCTTGAGATTCTCAAGCAATCGCTTCAACCCACTAAATAAGCGCATACGGTTCACAGTGGAGGCAACCTTGTGTTCGATCTCCTTCAATGTAGCAGCGTAAATCCCTGGCGGCAAATTGCCGCGCTTGTCGAATTGCGGTATCATTAAGACAACTATAGGTTTGTCTTGCTATTCGGTCAAGCTTGGCGTCTGCCCGGCGATGCACTTTGAACACAAATGAGATTACATCTGTGTCAACGACAACACGCTCGACCATTTTCTAATTTTGCCCGCCACCTTCATGGCGCCACTGGCGCAACGTCGTTACGAATTCATCCATATCCTCATCTGCCGGACAGAAGTCTCCTTTGAGACCTTCGACAGAAGTACTTTCCGGAATGCCCTGCTGTTCTGCCAGTGCGTCAAGGTTGATGCGCCAATCAAGAAATGGGTGCGGCTCGCCTACCAAAAATGCCTGCTTGTCAGCCATAGCGTTGAGCTTGCGGCGCAACGTCTCCTGCTCTGCGGCTGACAGTTGGTCAACCAGGTGGAGCAGCTGTTCAAGCGATAGTTTTTTCGGTTCGGATGCCATAACATCTCCCATCGTAGTCTAAGTTTACCAGGATCTCTGGAAGGCTAGACCTTATCGAGCTTCGGTGGCGGGCCGTCTTTGTTCACCGGGGCTTGAACGTCATAACCGTACAGTCGGCGGCCTTGTCTGGATGTTTCGGGATGATTTCATAACCTGTTAATGCGACAGTAGTCGCCACTATGAGCAAACCTATGGGGATCCACGTGCGATGCAAGTGGAGGGCGATGTAAACGAGTATGGCACATGGCGCGAAGCAGCAGGCAAGCCCCAGGCGATTTGCTGCCTGAAAGCACTTGCTACAACCCAGCCGGTGGCTGTCGCACCGATAACGCAGCCGAGAACAAAGCTCCAAAATCCAATTTCTGCTTGCACGACTGCCCCTGAATATTCGCTTCTATTCAAAGACTTGTCATAAATTTGTTGATCTTATTAGTTTAAGAGAAGCCAACTGGAATAGTTAGAGGCAGTTCCAAAAGTTCCGTCGCATCTAAATCCATCTTTTGGCACAGCCAATTATCCGGTGAATTTTTTCAAGGCAAGGGAAAGCAAGCTCATGCCCAACACCAAACCAATCGTGATGCGGCGATTGAGTTTGTGCACTTTGCTGAGCCCAACGTAGTTCAAATAGAGCGTGTACACAACCGACAGATAGCCACCGATCGCCATGTGTCCCACCATCACCCAGGCAAACAAAAGCGTGGCTTTGCTATACGCGAGGACACGAAAAGTTTGACTTAAGGATCCCTGACCTTTGCACCCTTTTTTGAATACGGACCAGACAATAACAGAGCCGACAGAGGTATACAACAGTCCATTAAAGAACGTCGAGAAGAACAGCAATGGATTGGAGTGACCTAGCGCCTGGAGAAACCCATAAATCGCTACAGAAGCACTAAGAAACAGTGCCGGCTCCCTCCAACCATCAGCAGGCAGTGCGGCAAAAAACTTTTTGGGATGAAACAGTACTGCGGCCGCCTGGGCTGTATATTTTTGAAAGCTGTTATTGCCTTCTGGCCGAAACACTCTTCCAGCAAAGTCATCGTCGAGATCGGCATCGGGGCCGGCGTCCTCAACATCGACCTTAACGATCCCTGCTTCACTCTTTTCTTCGCCTGTATCCTTATCGGAATCGACCATTATTGAATTAACTCCTGAGGCCGCACGCTCTATTCAACTGAAATCAAATCTTGTATGCGGTCACTTGCAGCACGAAGTGATTTGACGCTGGACTTGAGATCACTGGCAGCTTTCTTTACCACAGCACTGTCCGACTGGTCGTCAGAAAGCTGGTCTAACAATTGATCGAGGGCTGCATGCAACGAAGCAGCAGCAGTATTCCATTGAGTAGCAATGCTGTCAGCATTAGGAGCAGCCTCGCAACCAGCACCACCAGCGATACCAGCTTTCCCTTTAGAATTATCAATGGCACCAATCACCGGGCGAAGTTCATACTGCAATACCTCAAGCTCTGCGCAAGTAGAAAGCACCAGTTCTCTCATTCCATCAATCCAACCATCGCCCTGTGCTACTTCGCTCGGCATTTTGTCGCAGAGATAAGCCATCTGCTTAATCAAGCGCTCAATGTCATTGCAAGTAGCAGCATCGATTGGTCGGTTTGGTGATGCTTGGAGTGCCCCCAAACCAGAAGCGGCCGATAGAGAAACAGGGTTCAAAGACTTAGATTCCCCCTCTCCAGAAAAAGTAAATAAGTCGTCAGACAAATTATTACGCTCTTCAAGGTTTTTAAGCTGAAGCGCAGAGACAAGCTTGTTGCCGTTGAAAATACTCCATTCAGAGGGCAACTTGGCACGCGAATCAACAGCAATACGGTCTTCGACATCACCATCGCTTTCTAAAATTTCGACCACAGCCGGCCGACCAGAGCCCGGCCCCACGGCTAAGCACCTTAGATCACCCCTGGCTTTCTTCGCCACATCACTCAATAGGCTCTCGAGATCTGCTTGCATAATGCTGAAACCATTAGCAGACTTGAGTATTTTCGAATCCGGCGAAAGAGTAACTTTTATGCCACGGAAAAGTCCGCCCATCTGCCCGCGAATTTTGCCATCGGCCTGTTTCACCACCACAGCCCCGCTGCGGGAGCCACTCTTAATCACTTCAAAGCGCACTAAATTAGGGCTCTTGAAATAAAGCCTACCGATTTCGACAACCTTTTTCCCACCAGTGTAGGTAGTGAGAATACTGTCGTAGCTATAACCTTTGAGTTTACGCACGCGGTCCAGCATCGACTGCAATTCATCTCGTCCGTCATTGCCGGAATTGGCACACAAGCTCTGCGGTGAGAGCAAGGATTGATCGACGGTTGCTCCCGCCCAACTTGGCGCCAC
>JADZFV010000223.1 GCA_020854255.1 Candidatus Melainabacteria bacterium
CGATCCGCGCAAGCTGACTCCCATGGTTTCGGTGGAAGGCTCGGATACCATGGGTGATTTGCTCAAAGTCTGGGCGGATGCATTCATGAAGGACAACCCTGATGTGCCTGTATCAATCAACAAAGGCGATACTACTCAAGGCATTGCCGCCTTGATTTCGCGCACCACCGACCTGGCTTCCGCCTCTCGCGATCTTACCGATGAAGAGGTGGTATTGCTGCACAAGCACAAAGTGCGCTTGAAGAAAGTCTCTGTCGCTCGCGATTCGGTCGCCATCCTTGTCCATCCCGAAAACCCCGTCAATGACCTGACTATGGATGAGTTGAAAAAGATTTTCTGTGGTGAAATTAGCAACTGGTCGAAAGTGGGTGGAAAGGACAAGCCGATTAGCGTATTCGTGCGCGAAAAGGGCTCCGGCACCAGCAACTTTTTCATCGGTCATGTGCTCAAACCCGAGAAGATCTCAAGGTCGGCGACGCCGGTCAGCTCGATTGAAACCATGATTGATTCAATAGTCCGCGACAAGAGTGCGATCGGATATGCGGGTATGGGAGCGCTTGTCGAAGCGCCAGGAAAGGTCAAATCGCTGAAATTGCAATTGATCAATGGTGGTACTGCAGTTGGTGCTACAGTCGAGTCTGCCACCGGTGGTTATCCACTAAGCCGCCCATTGTTTGTGTTCATGGATCACGACCCAAAACCCAATGCTCAAAAATTTGTCGACTTCTGCCTCAGCCAGGATGGGCAAAAGCTCGTCGAGTCGGCGGGTTACGCCAGTATCGACCGCAAATAGAGGAAAAAAAATCCCCTCGGTGGCAAACCATCAGTCAGGTTGCGCTTAAACTAAGAGATGGCGGCGGACCGCTTGTGATTTGCATGCCTGCGATCGATTGTCTTGCTATGCCTGGTTTTCTGGATTGGGCGAGTCTTCTTACTTGTTTGTGCGGCAGTGGTACGAACTTTTTTGGGTTGCGATGCGACTGCTGGCGACTGGCTGGTGTCACGATGGTTTAGATAATATGCACCGCATACGGTGAGAGCACCAGTAAGCAGCAAGACAACTACGACTTTAGTCATAGCGGCTGATGTGTTTTGCAGATGCGCAGATCCGGCCGGAACATGAGCATAACCATAATGAGCATGGGAGTCGTTGTCGGCGCATTTTTCACCGCACATGCGGTAGATGAAGACAACTGCCATGCCTGTGAGGAAGCCGAAGATGTGGGCATGCCAGCCTATACCGGGGATTTTTGCGTTCATACAAATGTATTGAAGAACAAACCAACCGCCAATTATGATCCAGGCAGGCATCATGTACGAGCGGAAGGCGAATATCAGTGAGTCGTCTCCCCACCAGGTTTTCACTTTTGCGTGTGGATAGAGCACCAGGTAGGCGCCAAGCACTCCCGCGATGGCACCGCTAGCTCCTACGCTGGGGATCCATGAGGTTGGTTCTGCACCCATTTGCGCAAGACCGGACACGATGCCGCAGGTCATGTAGAAGCAGAAGTAGTTGAAGTGTCCGAAATGATCTTCGATGTTGTCGCCAAAAATGTAGAGGTACCACATGTTTCCAATCAGGTGAAGGTAACTGCCATGAAGAAACGTGCTGGAGATTATGGTGAAGTACTCAGCCATGTTCTGGTGGGTGAAAAACCGAACCGGTACGCTGCCGTAGTTCTTTATTACGCTTTCGGCATCCACAGCATTGCTGAACGTCCATACGGCGATTAAAGTGCAGGCAGCGATCACGGAAATATTGACGAACGGCAAACTTCTGGTTTCATTGTCGTCACCTACAATCAACATGTGTTTCTCCTATGAAGCGCGGCGCGCTTCTCTGTGTCGCGTTGCTGCGATGATGCGCGCTGCGGCGGTTCTCGAGCCAGCTTAAGAACAGCTACTCGGTCCGTGTACCTGAATTCCAGTCGTAAGAACGCGACTGGGCTTGGATTTCTATTTTTGTGTTTGGGGTTTTACTAATTCGTTTTGCGCTAGTAGAGCTACATTATCACCGTTCTCTTGGCAACCGCCTGGTATTTATAATCCTTTTAACCATGCGTCCGAACCTTCACAGGTCGCCTTCCGAAATCACTCGAGGGTCAACTTCTATTAGAAGCTCAAAAAATTGATTTCGCCAGGGACGCTGTCCGGTTTCATGATTCAAACGAGATGACATTGCCGGTGACGATTGCGTGTCTGAGTTTTACCTGAGCTGTCGGTTGCATCTTTTCCAGGATTTTGTTTGTCATCCTTTCAAGCACCCCGCCCTTAAGGGTGGGGTTTGACCTCACTGTCCGAGCCTGTTTGTCCGGCGCATCTGGCGTAGTGCTGCAAGCCGACGGGCGCTTTCACGTCGCCACCGCCTTCTTTCACTCCAAGCGCTTAGCTTTCAACTTCCGACGGCAGTGCAAGGGTGACAACACAACTCAGCTCTTTTGTCACTTCGATTGCAAGTGCACACACGTGCAGCCCTGTTGCTGCCACGGCAAGAACTCCTGCTTCTGCTACAGAAGGAATCACTGCAACCGGGACCGGCGGCAAAGGTTTTAAACTGGCCAGACTGTCTAGTGAGACATAGCCTTCCTTTTGATCCCACGGAATTGATTGCGGTCTTTGATAGCGCGGTTTTGGTGGCTGTAGAGAAACACTGGAAACCTCCTGGAACAACCGCTCTCTCAAATTGAGGAGTGCTATTGCTTGTTCTCTGACTTGAGATGCATACGCCATAATCTTTTCAGGATTTCCTTTCCGCAATTCGAAGTGCTGTCTGATGGCTCGCCGTCCGCCGCTAAAACGCAGTCTGGATTCTCGTCGTGCGCGCTCGTCGTTGCTTTCGGGCTTTACTGCCAAACGTTTGAAATCATTTGATAGATCAGATTGCGTCCAGTCGTCCAGGTGATAAGGCGTACTATCGAGGCTGCATTTTAACTGACCACCATCGCAAAACAACTTAGGCAGGGCGTGAGTCAGGCTCAACTCTGGACTGGCGGACACCGCCGCAGTGATGCCTGTGAATTCCAGAATGCCGGTTGCACTTCTGGATGTCGCTTTTGCCCAGGCGTTTCTTTCAGCATCGAATGAAATTATATATTTGTCCCAGCTCGCTATCGGTTCTGAACCGTCTTCCTCAACCACAAATACGATTTGTTCTCCAAACTGAATGGCATCTGCAATATGGTATTTTCGTTGATCAGAGAATTCGATCGGCACCGGGAATTCGGCGACTGGTGCAGTCGAACCATCTTCTCTGATTTCGAGCCTGGTAATGCCAAACTTTTCCCTGCTGGTGAGCTTTTCATACCGACTCCAGTGTACGCACCAGAGCACAAGAATTTCACTTTTGAGACGATACAGCCGAGCGATCTGCCGCTCAGGCAACTGAACTATCGAGCATTGGTTGGTCAGGCAGTCTATCTCAATCAACACTTATTCCTTTTTGCCGTGTGGATAAAAAATTGACAGCAGGCACACTAGAATGAAAACTCCGGCCAGACTTTTTTCCATCTCTGAAAGATTTTCGTAGCTGCGGCCGCCCAGTCCGCTTGAGACGACGATCCATAGACCGAGAGCGGCAGTGCCTGCAGTGATAATTGCCAGAGCAGTGCGGCGCGCGCCCGGTTGCACGTCGAAAATTCGCATGAGCGGGATAAGCAAAAGCACAAGCAGTGATATCGTAATTGGTGCCACTATTGCTGCCGGCTTGAACACTATGAAGCTCACGATTGTGCTCAGTAGTGTTGCCAGCCAGACACCGAAGCAGGCAGTCGACATTCTTTCGTCGTCGGTGAGAATGCGTTTGCCGAAAGGATCTAGCAATAGGAGCAGGTTGAAAAATTTTCTTGCTGCCAGTGCCAAAATTAAAAAGAGGAACATCAGCGATCGCAAAGGCGGCACAAACATCAGCACAAGTGCAAAAACAAATGAAGCACGGCGGTCCATGTCGGACAGTTTTGCCGTAATGTAAGCAAATGGGTAATAGATGGGGTTGCGCGCTTTCAGTGCTTCCAGAATTCCCTCACGCGCCCACTTCGAGTTCGGATTCAGCCTCAAGGCTTCACGATAATGTTCTGCCGATTCCTTGGGTTTTCCCTGGCGAAATAAAATTGATGCTTTATTTGCGTGTGAAACTTCATTCTCCGGATCCCTCGCCAGAGCCAGGTCTATTGATTGTTCCGCTTCGCGATACTTGCCCAGTTTTGACAATGCGATCGCTCTGCAATTCAGGCAATCGACATTGTCTGGAGAAACTTCCAATCCCAATTCGGCCATGCCCAGAGCTTTGGTCCACTCATCGCGCATCAGATGAATCTCCGCTGCCATGCCAAAATAAGTGGCACTATGCGGGTTTAGCCGCAGCGCCTCCTCAATGGCATTCATGGCCTCCTTGGGGCGATTGTGGTGGTAGTAGACAAATGCGGTTGCATAATAATTCCAGGCATTGTCGGGCTCGATGTTGATGCATTCCTTTGCCTCTTTGATCGCTTCTTCGAAGCGATCCTGCGCTGCCAGGGTCAATGCCAGCATGCCGTGCGCATAGGCATCCAGGGGGTGTTTTGCGCATGCCTGTCTGAATTCTTCTTCCGCCATCTTGAAGCGGCGGGTATCGTAAAGAAGAGAGCCTCGTTCGATGTGGTCTGTCACTCTAAAGCTTCATGTATTTGATGATGTCGTCGTACACGCCGCCCTGATTCGAGTAGAGAGCGTAATTGCGCGCAGTGGCAAACCACTCGGCAGTGGAAGGCTTTACATTTTTTGCTGCGTTTTCCAAATCCTTTGTGGTGAGGGGCTTTGGAATGCCCTCTTTCATGGCTAGAGCGAGTTTTGCCTCGACCGCTTGATCGACGACGGCAAAGATATCCGCTCCTGAAAATTTGTCCGTTTTTTTAGCGAGCAGCTCGTAATCGATGTTTTCTACCGGCTTTCCTTTTAGTGTCAAACGCAAAACATCAGCACGAGCCTTCGCATCAGGTGGTGGAACAAAGATAATGCGGTCGAAGCGCCCAGGTCTGCGGAAGGCGCTATCCAGATGCCAGGGTGCATTGGTGGCTGCAAGAATTAACACGCCCTCGTTGGGCGATTCAACTCCGTCGAGTTCCATGAGGAATTGATTGATTGCCTGTCGACCGCCGGACCTGCGCATGTCGCTGCGACTGGCGGCCAGGGCATCGACTTCATCAAAGAAAATCACACACGGCGTGTTGCGCCGCGCGCTTTCAAAAATCTCGTGCAGTTGGCGTTCGCTTTCTCCGAGGTACATGTCCAGGACATCACTAATGCCGACGCACAGGAAATTTGCTTTGATTTCGCCGGCGGTGGCACGAGCGAGATAGGTCTTTCCGCAACCGGGAGGACCGTACATCAAAATACCGCCACCGACCTTCTTTCCGTACTGTTTGAACATCTCCTGATTTTCGAGCGGGTAGATGATCTTCATCCTTATGTGCTCTTTTACTGCTTCCATGCCACCAACAGCTTCGAAATTGATGTCGGATTTTTCAACATCCAAAACGAGAGTATCGGGCGAATCGTCTTCCACCAGCGCTTTGATTTTGCCGTCGGTAGTAACCCTGTCTGATGAGCCTCGTGCTCTGGCGAATGGTTCATCCGTCAAACCAAGCCGTTCTTGCAAGCCGGAGTCTTTTGCAGTCTGGTCGATTTCCACGCCGCGATTGTAAGCTTGCCGCGCCTTTTCGATCTCGCCGTCATTGAGCAATAACCGTGAATAGATGATGAAAGCCTTTGCCGGCGGCTGCGCTTGTTTGATCAAATCCTCGACGATAACCAGCGCCTGCGAGTATTTCCCTAGCTGATAGCAGCTGTAAGCCATGCCCAGCTTGGCGGTCTGGTTGCCAGGCGACAGCGTGAGCGCCGTTGCGTATTCCTTCTCTGCCTCGTCATAACGCGCGCTCGAATTGAGCAGGTCACCCAGATGAATACGCAGTGGAGCATTGTCCGGTGACACTTTCAGCGCTTCTTTAAGCGCCTGGATGGATTCTTCGTTGGCTGTCATGCGTTTCTCGATGTTGTGTGCCAGATGGGATGGTAAAAACCAATTTTAGAGCGAAACCACATTCTCGGCTGTCCGGGCGTCGGCGCCTCTGTTTCTTCCCAGATCTTGCCTGCTTTGGCCGGTGTCTAAACAGAACCGAACCTTCACATTTAATCTTTCAAACACCTAATTTTTACTTCTTTGTGTGTTGTAAAGAGCGGTATCCCGAGGAACAAAACTGCTGCCAGGCCTCTGCCTGAGGAACCCGGGGGACACTGAGATGAAGAAGCAATCCAGACACTCGATCGAGCTTACCCTTGATCTCACCAACCTTAATAGTTACGGACGCAGTCTGAACGCTCCCCAGGCTGCCAATTTCGAAGCACAGACACAAGAGACTCAAGACAGCCAGCCCGTCTGCGACGACGGCGTCTGTGCTCTGAACTGGAAGCCGTCTGGCTGCTGCCTAGCTTGAAGCCGGAGATTCACATTCTTCGGACTCTCGGGTACTTGAGCGCACAATCGGCAATAATTAAGACTGAAGTTCAACCGAGATGGGCTGAGCTTCAACTTCGAACGGGCCTTTGTATCGATTCCCAGGTGGCAGCCGATGAAATTCCTGGACGCGCTCAAAGAGAAAGTCCTCATCTTCGATGGGGCTATGGGAACGTCTATCCATACTTATGACCTCACCCTGGACGATTACCAGGGTGCTGAGAATTGCCCGGAAATCCTTGTAGTCAGCCGTCCGGAAGTCATTAAAGAGATTCACGAGTCTTTCTTCAAAGTCGGATGCGATGTTGTGGAAACCGATACCTTCGGCGGTTCTCCGATTGTCTTAGCCGAGTTCGCTCTGGCGGACAGGGCTTATGAGCTCAATAAGAAAGCCGCCGAAATTGCCCGCGAAGTGGCTGACTCCTATTCGAAAAACGGGCAGCAGCGCTTTGTTTCAGGCTCCGTGGGCCCGACCACCAAACTGCCATCGCTTGGACACATCAGCTTCGATGAAATGTGCCAGGCGTATTACGTGCAGGTCTCCGGGCTGGTGGACGGCGGAGTCGATGTACTTCAGTTCGAGACCGGACAGGACTTGCTGCAGGCGAAAGCGGCGGTGGTGGCGATGCTCGATTACTTTGAGAAAATCGGGCGCAGATTGCCGATTATTACTCAGGTGACCATCGAAGCGCCGCCCCTGGGCACTATGCTCGTCGGCACCGATATCTCGGCTGCTCTTGCCACTCTCTCGGCCTTTCCCATTGACGTTATCGGCATCAATTGCGCCACCGGACCCGGTGAGATGATTGACCCGGTTCAATACCTGACGCTCAATACCACCAAATACGTCTCCTGCCTGCCGAATGCCGGCTTGCCGGAAAACGTAAATGGTGAGACTGTGTACAAGCTGACGCCCGATGACCTGGCCGATTCGCTCAAGTATTTCGTCTGCGAGCTGGGCGTCAACATCATCGGCGGATGCTGCGGAACAACTCCCGCGCACTTAAAGCGCGTCGTCGAGAAAGTCGGGCATGTGGCTCCGAAAGTGCGCCATGGCGATTACACCCCTGCCGCCGCCAGCATCTATACATCAGTAGCCTTGCATATCGACCCGGCACCCTTGATCATCGGCGAGCGCACCAATACCAACGGCAGCCGCAAATTCAAGCAATTGCTCAACAAAGAAGATTGGGACGGCATGGTGGCGATGGCCCGCGATCAGGAGAAGGAAGGCGCGCATGTGCTTGATGTTTGCACTGCCTATGTCGGTCGCGATGAAGTCAGAGACATGTCCATCTTCATCAAACGCTTGAACACCGAATTGCAGATCCCTCAAGTGATCGACTCGACCGAATACCCGGTGCTCGAGTCGTCGCTCAAGTTAATCGCCGGCCGCCCGATTATCAATTCAATCAACCTGGAGGACGGCGTCGAGAAGATGCTCAAAAAGATTCGATTGATCAAACGTTTTGGTGCGGCGACTATTGCCCTGACCATTGATGAAAACGGTATGGCCAAAGAGGCGGAGAAAAAACTCGAAATCGCACAACGCATCTACGACCTCGCCCTTGCCGAAGGTTTGCGCCCCGAAGATTTGATCTTCGATGCACTGACATTCACGCTTTCAACCGGCAACGAAGACGATCGCAAGCTGGGTCTGGCGACTCTCCACGGCATCTCCATGATCAAGGAGAAATTGCCGGGAGTAAAAACAGTGCTCGGGGTCAGCAATATCTCCTTTGGTTTCGATCCGGAAATCAGGCAAATTCTCAATTCTGTCTTCTTGCATTACGCTGTGGAAGCCGGTCTTGATATGGCCATCGTCAATGCTCAAAAGATCCTGCCTTTGTACAAAATTGACGAAGCTGAGCGAGAGATGCACCGAAAACTTGTTTTCGATGAGCGCACTGCCGATTACGATCCGCTCTTTGCACTTCTGGCGTTTTATCAAAGCAACGACACGAAGAAGTCGACCAAGGCAAAAGACAAGGGTCCGCAAGAAATTGAAGTGGTCTTGAAAGAGCGGATCATTGACGGCAATCGAGTCGCTCTGGAAAAGGATCTCGACATTGCGCTCAAGAAATACCCGCCTTTAGAAATCATCAATTCTATTTTGCTCGACGGAATGAAAGTGGTCGGCGATCTCTTCGGTTCCGGAAAGATGCAGCTTCCTTTCGTTCTTCAGTCCGCCGAAACCATGAAAGCGTCCGTAGCGTATCTGGAAAAGTTCATGGAAAAGGTGGACGGCTCGCAGCGAGGGACTATGGTGCTGGCCACTGTAAAAGGCGATGTCCATGACATTGGCAAGAATCTTGTCGACATCATTCTCAGCAACAATGGTTACAAGGTCATCAATCTCGGCATCAAGCAGCCGATTGAGAATATCATTTCGGCTGCATTGGAAAACAAAGCAGATTGCATTGGCATGAGCGGACTGCTCGTCAAGTCGACGGTGATCATGAAGGAGAATCTGGAGATTCTCAATCAGCGCGGCATTGCGCTTCCCATTATTCTAGGCGGCGCAGCATTGACCCGCAGGTACGTCGAAGATGATTGCCGTAGAGTTTATAAAGGCACCCTTTTTTACGGGCAGGATGCTTTCGATGATTTGAAGATTATGGAAGGTCTGGCCAACAAAGATCAAGCTTTGCTCGACAAAATGATGGGCGCCAGACCCGATCACGATGATGAAGATGCGGACATGGACGGCGAAGCAGAAGACCAGGGGGGAGTTTTAGAAGCGAACCAAGTTGCTGAAGGGATTCAAGCTTCCGAAGCTGTCCAAGCTTCTAAACCAGTTCAAGTTTTTGAGAAGAAGACTCAATTAGCTTCTATGGACTTCACTCC
>JADZFV010000224.1 GCA_020854255.1 Candidatus Melainabacteria bacterium
AATCCGCAGGATTCAGACAGCAACTACAGCATGGGATATTTGCTGCAGCTGACAGGCGACCTTGAAGGGGCTGCCGAAGCATTCACTCAAGTGGTGCGTATAAAGCCCGACTTTGCAAATGCTCACTTCAACCTGGGCATCATCAGGCAGAAGCAAGGAAAATTGTCCGATGCTGAAAACGAATTCAAGGCTGTTCTTGCCGCTAATCCCAATGACGGCACTGCCATGATCAATTTGGGAAGAAACTATCTACTGGGCGGCAAACTCGATCAGGCTGTTGAAAATTACCGTCAGGGATTGAGCATCGATGGAACAGATCCGGCAGCATTTCTCGAATTGGGAAATCTGCTCATGAAGATGAAAGATTATAACGGTGCACGTTCTGCACTTGATTCGGCGCTCGGTCTTTCGCCAGGCGACAGAAATACAATTCTGGCCATGGCCAGCTTGAACCAACAGACAGGCAGTGCAGACAAAGCAGAAATGACTTACAGACAGCTTTTGCAGAAATCACCGGCTGATGTGAATGTCCTGGAATTGCTCGCGGAAAATTTGGAATCACAAGGAAAGCGCGCACAGTCGATTGAAATCTATCAACAGATTGTGCAGGTAAACCCGCGTTCTGCCGATGCATATAACGACCTCGGGCTGGCGCTAGAGCGCAATCACGAATTGACTGCGGCGCTCGGTCAGTATAAAAAAGCTCTGGAAATGAATTCGAATTTGGTGGAAGCAAATATCAATATTGGCAATATTTACCTCGGACAAAAAGCCTATCAAGCAGCTCAAGACGCTTATGTAAAAGCAATTCAAATACAGCCCGACAATGCGCTTGCCCACTACAATCTAGGCGTCTCGTTGATGGGTCAAGAAAGACCCGATGATGCGATTCTCGAATACAATCGCGCCATAAAAATTGATCCGAAATATGCCAATGCCTATTATGCGCTGGGCATGATCTATCAAGCTAAAGGCGACCAGCAAGATGCGGTTACTGCATATGAAAAGTATTTGCAGTTGGATCCCGAAGGCGCTTACATCCAGCCCGCCAGGGAATCGCTCGACAAACTGAAACAGGCTCTCGGACCTTCGGTTGCTCCGTCTATGCCGCAATCAGTCGAGCGCGTCTCCGAAGGCGACGCGGCAAGAAACTAACACCGTGCGAATTGCAGCTTTTGTACTTGTTGGTTTGGTTCTGCTCGGTATTTGTGGTTATCTTTATTGGATAACGACACCTTTGTATGCTTTGCAAGAAGCCGGCATCGCTGCTGCCAGGCATGACCTGACGGCATTTGAAAAACGAGTGGACATAGATGCTTTCGTCGACAATCTCATAGACGAGCTTCTCGTTACCCCGGCCAAAACGACACCGGATTTAACATCACTTCAAAGAGAGACAGGCAACGAGGCTGTTGCCTTTGCGAAAGGAACTTTGAGAGGACAATTGATCAACACGATCAGGAGGTCCATCGGCGGCTTCGCTTCTAAGGAAGGGCGCTTCACCGGTTATCACCCGAGTTTTGGCGCCGACGCCGCCATTGCAGGAAACAATTCCGACATGCACGACGTGCAGGGATTCATCCGCGCGGCAGGAAAAGAATTGGGACGCGAAGCCGGTAAGTTGAAGAACGAGACGTATGTGCGTCTTACAGCATGCGCTCGGCAACAGCCAAAAACAATCACTGGAAAACTGTTGGGCTCCCCGCCACAAATCGTCGGCTTTCAGGCGAAACTCTTGCTCGCCGAATATGGATTTACAAAAGACAATTTTAAAGGACTCGCGGGTTGCGAAACGAAAACCGATGAGCAGGGAAACACCTCATCGCAAGCCGGTTTCAAATTCTACAGTCCGAAGGCGGGAAAGGAAATTGTTGTCCAATTGGGGTTGTATAAAAACAGCTATTTCGGCGATTGGAAAGTCTACAAAATTGCAAACCTTCCAGAACTTATGATGAGCCTCAATGAAGATTACGAGTATCAAGTACATTCATTGATGACATGCGCGCTGCACGGCGTCACGAGTCAAGCTGTTAACGATGAAGTGCGCGGACTTACAGACAGAATCAAGAAAAACGTCGACACCAAAGGCCTTTTGGAACGGTTCAAAGTGCGCTTTAAGTAACGTTAGGACCGCCGGCTGGGAGCCGGCTTTTGAGTGGACCGCCGGCTCCCAGCCGGCGCTCCAATTTAGCCAGATCTGACCAGGTCGCCTTCGATTGATTGCATCTTGCGCTCGATGTGTTGAAGCAAGAGCGGGCAACTCGTCAATTCCGGATCGCGCCGGACCAGCTCGATTGCGACGTTGCGGGCATCTTCCAAAATGGGGGTGTCTTTCACCAGGTCTGCAAGGATCATATCTGGCAATCCACTTTGCCTGTAGCCGGTAAATTCACCCGGTCCGCGAATTTCCAGATCGCGTTCGGCGACGACGAAACCGTCGTTTGTTTGCTCCATGATTTCAAGACGATGCCTCGTCTGCTCGGACTTCATGTCGGCAATTAAGAAACAATAGGATTGATCGGCACCGCGCCCGACTCGGCCGCGCAATTGGTGCAACTGAGCCAGTCCGAAGCGATCGGCATTTTCAATCATCATGACTGTCGAGTTGGGAACATCGACCCCGACTTCGATAACAGTGGTGGATACAAGAATGTTAAATTCGCCCTTTCTAAAGCGTTCCATAATTTCGTCTTTTTCTTGCGGCTTCAATTTTCCATGCATCAAGCCAACTTTATATTTCGGCTCAGGAAAAATTGTAGTGCGCAGCTTTTCGTATTCGACGGTGGCTGCCTTGGCTGACAGAGTCTCGGATTCCTCAATAAGCGGAAAGACGATATAAGCCTGTCTGCCTTTGGCAATTTCTCCTTTCATCAACGCCCAGACTTGTTTTTTCTCAGATGGGCGAAGCAGTTTTGTCTCGACCGGTTTTCTACCCGGCGGTAATTCATCGATTTCCGAAACATCGAGATCGCCGTGCATTGTCAAAGCAAGCGTTCGCGGAATAGGCGTGGCCGTCATAGTTAAAAGCTCAGGTGTCATGCTCTTCGCCTTCAAGCGCGCTCGCTGTTTCACACCAAATCTGTGCTGTTCGTCAATCACGATCAAGCCCAAGTTTGGAAACTCGACAGCATCTTCAAGCAATGCATGAGTTCCCACTGCAACATGAACTTGTCCGGAGCGGATGTCTTGCAATACTTCTCTTCTTTCTTTAGCACCCTGCTTGCCGACGACAAACCCGGCTCTCAGTCCCAGTGGAGCAAGCAGTCGAGCGAATTGTTTGTAATGCTGCTCAGCCAGAATTTCAGTCGGAGCCATTATGACTGCCTGAAATTTATTGTCGACGGCAACAAGACACGCCATAAGCGCGACGATTGTTTTTCCGGAGCCTACGTCCCCTTGAACGAGCCGGTGCATCGGCTTGGCGGAAGCCAGGTCCTTTGCGATTTCCCCGAACACTCGCGTTTGAGCTTGCGTCAAAATGAAGGGCAGAGAATCGACTAGTTGTTTTACCAAACCGTTTTCAACATGTTCGATTGAAAGTGCGCCTTCAGTTTGTTCGAACTTGTAGCGCCGGCGCGCCAGTAAAAGTTGAATTTGGAAGAGCTCGTCAAAAACAAGACGGCGGCGGGCTTCATCCTTGCTTTCCGGCTCTTCCGGAAAATGCATGTTAGTCAGAGCGGTGCGCAGATCCATGAGCCCTAACTTTTCTCTGATGTCTTGTGGCAATGGATCTTTTAAATGATCGCCGAATGCATCCAGCGTATTTTTGATGATATTGCGCAAATATCTCAGGCTAAGCCCTTCGGTGAGGGCATAGACCGGCACCAAACGCCCAAGGTGGATACTCTGACTTTGCAGATCTTCAATACCGCCACCTTCGTCAAGAATTCCCAGAATTTCCACTTCGGCATTTTTCAATGCCAGTTTGTTTGAATACTTGTCTCTCTCCACTGTGCCGGAAGCTATTACTGTGGCGCCTTTTGGAAACTGATCTTTATAGCGATCGAGGAGATACTTATTTCCCTTGCCTCCGATAAAACGTGTTATCGACAAGCTTCCTGTTCCATCGGACAGTAAAACATTTACGATTGAGATATTGCTGCGCTTGGATTGGTAGGCCGAGACTGTGCGAATTTGCGCGAAAACAGTGGCTTCCATGCCGATCTGCAATTGGCGAATCGGCAAGCGATTCTGAAAATCCAAATGCTTGCGCGGATAATGACGCAGAAGATCGCCGGCAGTTTCAATACCAAGATTTTTCAGCAATGCTGCAACTTTCGGACCGACACCTTTGACCCATTGAACCTTCACTTCATTTGGATCATTGCTGTTGGTCGGCTTTTTCGGAGCATCAGCCGCCGAGGAAACGACTTTCTCGCCAGCGGCTAACTGGCCGGATTGCGATTCTGCATCCTCCGTCTTGCTGCCGGAATCAGATTTCAATGAAACAGGCGACCGGGCGGCCGGCTGCGACGGCTTTATGGATTTTGCTTTCGGCCAATGCGAGTGATTGCCTTCGGAGGACGGCCCGGTGACCCTGCCGGTGCTTGCAGGCCCGCTGCCGCCCGTCATAGCGCCCTCTTCGTCACAGGTATCAGCAGGGTTAAAAGACGCAGCCTGTCGCTGCTCAGCCATCTCCAGGAGCGGTCCTATCAATTCTTCGGAGCGTCGAATGATAGCAATGCGCGTCGCCACGTCGACATTCGGATACTGGCGAAAAAGGGCGCGTATAGTCACCCAGACAGGCTCCATCGGATACCGCCGGCTGAGCCGCTCCGCGGTCATGCGCATGAATTGCGAGAAGGTTGAGCGCTTGCCCTGAAAGTCCGCATAACGAGCGCGCCTTTCCACGACAACAGCTCGCCGCAATGCAGTGAGTTCTGATTCCCTGGAGGATTTGGTATTACTCGTTGTCGTAGGCAAGTTCAGAGACCTTGGTCTAAAAGCTAGGCTCTCTGCCATTAAGACTAAAAGATAAGCAAGGGAACTGCCAGTTATTTTTTGAGACTATGTACATCGCATATCGATCGCGGCAAGGCGATGGCGAAAAAGGGCGATGCCGTAAAACGGCGGTCACGCAAAACGGTTTGAGTTACGCATGCTGCATTGAAAAACCCGGCACTGCCCGCGCAAAATCAGGCGCAGTCCATGAGCCACTACATGGACGGTCGGGGAGGCATCCGAAGCAAGCGGCTGATGCGCACGGCGCGCGAAAGGCGAGGTGTACCGGGCCACTAGCGCACACAAACAAGCGCAGCGAAACCCAGAGCGCTTACAATAAGGATTACTGAAGCCTGTTAAGAATCAGTTTGGAAATTGCTTTCAGCGTAGCGAATACGCCGAGACCTTCGGAAGCGACTGCTTCAAAGCTCGGGACGCCACGGATATTGAGTTCTTTTTCCATACGTTCGATGGGCATGGCGTTTGCCAGGTCGCGTTTGTTGTATTGCAGAACCCAGGGAATGTTGTCGAGAGTCAGGCTATATTCAGCCAGGTTTTCAATCATATTTTGCAGAGACTCGACATTATCTTTCGAGCGCATTACATCCGAGTCGGCAACGAAGATAATGCCGTCCACGCCGTTTAGAATCAGCTTTCTGGAAGCGTTGTACTCCACCTGACCGGGGACTGTATAGAGCGAAAATCTTGTTTTGAACCCTTGCACGGAGCCCAGGTCCAGAGGCAAGAAGTCGAAAAAGAGCGTTCTTTCCGTTTCTGTTGCCAGTGAAATCAGTTCGCCCCTGGTCGTCGGAGCCAATTGACTGTGAATGTATTTGAGATTCGTCGTTTTGCCACCAAGACCGGTGCCGTAGTAGACGATTTTGCAGTTTATTTCACGCGCCGCGTAATTTACTAAAGCCATCCTTGCCTTCCTACCCCAACGCCGCCGAACCGCCTCGACGCTCAAGGATCTCAAGCGCTTGATGGGGCGACAACAGGAATTGATACCACGATTGGGACAGCATTAGAAGTGATCTTACGAGAATTGATCTCGGTACAGGGGAAGGGGGGGACACAGTTACTTAAGACAGTCAGAAAAACGGCTGCTTGATTTCCCGGTTAGGTTTATTTGCCTGACAACGCCAGCCAAAGCTGTAACCCCAAAAACAGACTACCACGTCAACGGCCGGCCTTGGAGTGGTTTAGTGTAAATGTTCCTTTCTGTCTTTTAGCTTATAAAGAGGCAGAGTACTTCGCGTGTAAAGCCTTTCATGGTAAAATTCACGGTTCGCTCATCACCTCGGCTGTAAATCGCCGGCGGCGACGGCTTCGAGCTCCCTTATTACTGACAGGGCGGTGTTGTGAAGCTATCGGCTGATGGTGCAGCATAGTAAGAAAACTGGCAAACCAACCAATATTTGGGAATTAGGGAAATGGCAAAACGTTGCGATGTGTGCGAAAAGGGCCCGACAACCGGGCGCAGTTATACCTTTTTGCGTTCTCACTGGAACCCGCACAATAAGAGACGCTGGCTGCCAAACCTGCAACCGGTTAGAGTTAAATTGCAAAATAGCGTCAAGAAGATGAAAGTTTGCACCTCTTGCCTGAAAGCCGGCAAAGTCCAGCGGGCACTCTAGTCTGAGGCTCCAAGCACCAATCTAGTGTCAGATAAAGTTTCCAGGCGCACCCGGTGCGCCTTTCTTTGTATCCAGATATTACATCTGCCGGCAACTCCAGCCTGAAGCGCCGTATTGGCGCCGCATCTGCAGAGTTCACTCCCGCCTGACGACCATTTGGCTGAGTATTTTAAGCGTGCCGAAAACCGCCTTGCCTTCCGTTGCGATCGCCTCGAAAGATGGAACACCTGTGGCGTTGAGGTCTTTCTCAAGCGTTTCGACAGGCAAGGCATCGGTCAAATCCCGTTTGTTGTATTGCAAGACCCAGGGAATATTCTTGAGGTTAAGCTTGTGTTCTTTTAAGTTATCCATCATGCTTTCCAGAGCCTCGATATTGGCCTGGCGTCGGACGGCGCTGGAATCGGCGACAAAAATGATGCCGTCGGCGCCTTTCAGGATCATGCGCCGGCTCTCGTTGTATTCCGATTGCCCGGGCACGGTGTAAAGAGCAAATCGCGCTTTATATCCCTCGATCTCACCTAAATCGAGAGGCATGAAGTCGAAGAACAAAGTTCGCTCAGTTTCTGTAGCCACTGTGACCAGCTGGCCCCTTACGGAAGGGTCGAGATTGGCGTGCAAATATCGCAAGTTGGTCGTCTTGCCACCAAGTCCGGTGCCGTAATAGACGACCTTGTAGACGATCTCGCGTTTTTGGTAGTTGATTAGTGCCATTCTGCTTTCGCGTCAACTCAGCTCTTCAGCGCTAGAATCAGCGCCTTGGCGCATAATCAAGAATACGCTAGACAAACCGATTTTGCTATTGGCAAAAGATTTAGCGCCGAGCTATTTGCTGCCTCTGGCAAGATCCAGCAAACGATCTTTACCAACCAGATAAACAGCATTGCAGAAATGACAACGTCCCTCGGCCTGCCCGTCTTCTTCGGCCATAGAAATCAGCTCCTTAGAACCCATCCAGCGCAGAGCCTCTAGAAATCGTTCGTTGGAGCACTTGCAATAAAACTTGAGCGGCTTGGTGTTGGCAATCGGCACCACTTCAAAACCACTGAGGATACGCTCGAGGATTTGCTCGAGACTCATCCCCCTTCGCATCAAGAAAGTGAATGTGCCGAAGGTAGTTATATTATTTTCAATGCGACAAATGGTTTCTTCCGTGTGGTCGGGCAGGAGCTGCACGATAAGCCCACCGGCTGCCTCTACACCGCGTGCATTCATGTGAGTGCCGACCACTACAATCGATCCGGTTTGATCGGAGACCACCAGATAGCGATTGATATCCTCTCCCACTTCGCCTGATTCCAGCTCGACAGTGGAGGTATGGGCACGTCCGAAGCCGTGGTCTATCGTCACGTGCAAGTAGCCGGTGGAGCCGATTGCACCCCCAACATCAAAATTCCCCAGGGAGTTTAGCGGTAACTCAACCTGGGGATTTTCTACAAAGCCTCTCACTGTGCCTTTCGGTGATGCGTCTACCATCACCTTGCCCAAAGGTCCGTTGCCCTGGAACTTCAATGTGACTTGACCCTCACGCGCCACAACCGGCGTCAGGAGCACGCCTGCCGTCATCGCCCTGCCAAGGGCAGCTGTCGCGGTGAAAGAGAGATTGTGCCTTTGTCTTGCTTCTTCTACTAAGTCGGTGGTGGTGGCGATTACCGCTCTGATGGTGCCATCGTTAGATATCGCCTTGAGTATGCCATCCTGCATAGACATCACCAGATAAGAGCTTTTCTAAAATATTCTAGCAGTAAAACCGATTTTTTTACATCTCTTTACGCAATGCCAGCGACGACCACTCTCGGCAAGCCGTTCACATCCTCGATGCATTCCACTCGATTCATTCCGGCACTGCGCATGATTTTGAGCACTGCATCCGCTTGTCCATCACCCACTTCCACAGCGGCAAATCCAAGAGGCGGCAGCAATTTAGTGAGTGCAAACTTGGCAAACTGACGGTAGAAACCCAACCCGTCTTCACCCCAGCCAATCAAGGCCGCAGGTGGCTCGAAGTCGCGCACTTCTGGCTCGAGAGTGTCGTAGATTCGCCTGGGAATATAGGGAGGATTCGAAATGATGGCGTGAAAACCGCTCAGAGTAAATTCGCGGAAATCACATTTGCTCAGAGTCAGGCGCTGAGAAACGTCATAGGTGCGGGCATTCAGCCGGGCGACATCAAGCGCATCTTGAGAAACATCAAGCCCGACAACCTCCAGGTTGGGAATTTCCCTGAGCATGGCTACAGAAATGCAACCAGTGCCCACGCCCACTTCCAGTACACGAATTTCGCTGGAAATACCCATGGCAATCAGACGTTTGCTGGTCAGCTCAAAGAGCGTTTCGGTGTCTGTGCGCGGAATAAAGACGCCCTGGTGCACGACCATTGCCATACCCATAAACCAGCCGTAACCCAGGCAATATTGCAATGGTTCGCGCTTAACACGCCGCTTCAAGATGCTTTCCAACTCTTCTCGCTCACCAAAATCCAACAATTCATCGAATTTCAATTCGCGCTCGGCCGCGTTCATTCTCGTCACGTGCTCGATTATCAAGTCCGCCTCACGACGCACTTCGGCCCGCTCAATACCCACATCTTTGAGCGCCTTTACGACCTTTTCGCGAGCCTCCAGGATTGTCTGGCAATCGCCAAATGAAAGGTTTGATTCAGTGTCGGGCGACAACTAGAGAGACTCCTTCAGCTTCCGCTCGTTGTCGGCCATGATGTTGGCATCGATCACCTTCTCCAGATCGCCTTCCAGCACGTATTGCAAATTGAAATTTTGATTGATGCGGTGATCGGTAATGCGATTGTCTTTGAAGTTATATGTGCGGATTTTTTCCGAGCGATCGCCTGTGCCCACCTGGGCGCGCTTCTCATCCATCAGGGTCTTTTGCTGCGCTTCTAATTCCAGTTTGTACAACTTGGCACGCAGGATTTGTTTGGCCCGTTCTTTATTCTGCAATTGACTTCTCTCTTCAGAGCAGGCGACCATCAAACCGGACGGCTTGTGCACGATACGCACGGCAGTCTCCACCTTGTTTACGTTCTGACCGCCGGCACCACCGGAGCGCATGGTGGTGATTTCGAGATCCTTGTCGTTAAGCTGCACATCGACTTCGTCGGCTTCCGGCATCACTGCCACCGTCGCGGTCGAAGTATGCACGCGTCCTGATGCTTCCGTAGCCGGAACGCGCTGAACGCGATGGACGCCCGATTCGAATTTCATGCGACTGTACGCTCCATCGCCTTTGAAAGCGATGATCACTTCTTTGTAGCCACCCACTTCCCCCTCGTTTTGCGAGGCCACTTCAGGCGTCCAGCCCATCTTGTCGGCATAACGCAAATACATGCGCAAGAGGTCGCCGGCGAAAATCGACGCTTCGTCGCCACCGGCGCCGGCTCGAATTTCCACCATGATGTCTTTGTCATCATTGGCGTCTTTCGGCAAGAGTTGGATTTTCAGGCGTTGAGACAAATCCTCTTCTTTCTCTCTCAACCCGGCCAGCTCGCTTTCCGCCATCTCCTTGAGCTCTTTATCGCTCTCGTTTTTGACCATGTCCTCGGCGCCTTTCATGTCCTTTTCAACACGCTGGTAGTCATGAAAGAGCGAAACAGTTTTCTCCAGATTTCTCAGAGTCCTGTAATCCGCAGTCGAACCTGGATTGGCTGCGAGCTTCTCTTGAAGCTCGTTGTAAACCTTCTCAATCTCTTCAAGTTTTTCAACAAAATGCGCTTCCATAACAAATCCCTTCTTTGAGTGCATAAGCCTGATTTCGCCCCGGGCGACAGACCAATCAAGTACGCCTTTGCATGCACTTTGGCGAGAACCACTTTTGGGGCGGAAAACTGGACGCGCAGGCAGGACAAATTGACGAATTCAAAGCTGAGAAATCGGCTCTGGAAAACTCTTGCCGTCCAGGCGTCGCTATACCCGACCGTGTTTGGCTTCTGCAAACGCGCAAAACGGTGATTGGCGACATCGCCTCTAACCCGACGGACTGGCTACAACATTTTTTCTTGCCCTTGCTGAGACTTCTCTTTAGATATTACGACAGGTTTTCAGGCGGTGCCATATGTCCGCAACAAAACCGACACGTATGAGCATGACTTAACTCGCACGAAAATAGCTGTTATTGCCTAGCTAATTAAAACTCGGAGAGGGAGGGATTCGAACCCTCGCTGCGCTTTTGACACAGACAGTCTTTCCAGGACTGCACGATAGACCACTCCGACACCTCTCCAGGTGATCCGAAAGGGCATTATATCTCAAAGCGAAAGCTGTCCGAAATTGTAAGGGCGACGCCGTGAGTCTCCCGGTTTAAAAAACCAATACATCGGCACCGACGACACAATCCATCGCCCCAACTTCCTCTCAGGCAATGAATATACTTTTCGCAAGCAGGCGGCGCAGGCGTCTAAACTTTGGAAAGCGAATCTTTTGTTGTTTTTGCCGTGCCCTGGACTCGTTTCTGAGCGGCCTTTACAAGCGGCAGGAATTCCTCAGCCTTGAGGCTGGCTCCTCCGACCAGGGCTCCATCGATTTCGGGCTTGGCCATTTGCTCCTCGATATTGGCGGGCTTGACCGACCCGCCGTAAAGCAAGGGCACCTGCTCAGCTCGCGCCGAGTGACCGCCTTCCTTGTAGAGGTCGGCGATTGTGGCGCGGATTTGACCAAGAACGCGATCTGCTTCATCCGCTTCACAAACTTTGCCCGTGCCGATCGCCCAGACAGGCTCATAGGCAACAATGATGATGTCCAGCGCCGCAGGCTCAATCTCGGCCAGCGCCGCTGCCACCTGGCGCCTCACAACCGAGTCGGTCAGCCCGGACTCCCGCTCGTCAAGCGTTTCGCCCACACAAACGATGGGGATGAGCTTGTGCGCAAGCGCCGCTTTCAAGCGCTGATTTACCGTTTGATTGGTTTCTCCAAAAAATTGCCGTCTTTCGGAATGTCCGATTAGAACGTACTTAACGCCCAAATCCAACAGCATGAGCGGAGAGACTTCACCGGTGAAAGCGCCGTCGTCGCGCCAATCCATGTTTTGAGCGCCTACAGCGATGCTCGATCCTCTGACGCTTTCTATGGCCGCTTCTATAGAAGTGAAAGGCGGGATAAGAACTACTTCAGGAAGATCCTTCTCTCCCTTGATCCCGGCGGCAACGGCAGAAGCCAGCTCAGTTGCCTCTTTACGGGTTTTGAACATCTTCCAGTTGCCGGCAATAATCGTTTTACGTTTAGTCACTGCCCCATCTCCCACAAAGACTGGTAATAACTTGAAAGGGTCGCCGTAAGGCGGCTCAGTATGGTGTTCTACGGGCGCTGCCAATATATGAAGGATAAATTTTACTCCCTTTCGAGAGCTGGGAAGGCAAGTGTTGCTGAATTTGCAACCATGCCGCCAGTTTTGTGTACTGACGCTGTATTAAAAAACAAGCGCCTGAGTAAGCGCCGTCTCGGTCCAGACGGTCCAGGCGGTCAATGAGAATTAGGTACAATCATTCAGTCAAAAGCCAGGATGCGGGCGGCTTGATTCGCCGGCATGAGGCGCCTTTAAGAAGTTCTTACCATAGAGAAGAAATCGCTCGCGCCGGCAATTGATTTGTGAGGATGTTTCGTGAGCCAAGAGGAAGCCAGTTCAAGCAATTTGCACGCACTGGTGGCGGCGCAAAAACTGCTCGACGACGGTAAGCTCGACGAATGTCTTGCCGCGGCCAAAGCCTATTGGTTGAGAAACCCTGAGGATTCGCGAGCAGTGATGCTATTTGCTCGTCTGATGGACGAAGCCGGGCGCAGCGATCTTGCCTTAAAACTAGAACGCCTTGCCAACTCAATTTCCGCAGAACCGGTTGAGAAAGCGGAAAGCAAATTGACCACAGAAATGTTCGAAACCGGCCATGCTCTTATAGATGTTCGCCAAAACGAGCTGGCCGCCATGCTCCTGGAGATCTGCGCAAAAGTGCATCCCGGAGAGCCTGTAATCAATTACGAGCTGGGATTCTCTTTGATGTCGCTAGGTCGCTACCACAAGGCAACCAGGTATTTCGAAAGAGCGCGAGAAAAACAGGGAGACTTTGATACCACGCTCAACCTCTCCGTTTGCTACAGCTTGACCAGACGAATCGATGAAGCGAAAGAAATGCTCAAGCTGCTTGAAGATCTCGCGCAAGAAGATGACGAAAAAAAAGAATTAGCGCATCGAAAGACGGTTCTCAAAAGAATCGAGCGCATGCAGAACAAGTCGGTTTTCACTTACAGAGACTGGCTCTACATTTTGTATGGCTCAATTTTGCTTCGCCCGCAAATCGAAAAAGGAAAAACCGTCGAAGGTCCGCAAAAAATCGCCATGACTCTGGCACTTCTGAAGGGAGTCTTTCAAGGACTGCGTGTGGATGTAGAGATCGTTGAGTACTACAGCACCTATTCTCGCCCACTGGCCAAAATTCTCGCCGATCTTCTTTCTGTCTCCTCAGACAGTTACAAAGGTCCCAACCGTCCCGAGAGAACGCTTTTGGTGATGTCCTGGGCGGCAGACATAATCGGTCCTCATCGCTCCTTTATGGAAAACAATTATCAAAGATTGCTTTTCGCTTATGGACTGCCGATGCAAGAACCATTGCCTGTGACACCGGATGTGGTGGGAGCATTCATGGAAGAGCTCTTCATGCCCTGGTCGGAAAACGTCCAAAAGGGCTCGAGCACAGACTCTATTGCCGAAACGATTATCGAGAAAGCGCTGGCTCTGGAAAGCGATCCGGACTTCATCAATCAAATCGAAGAGGCAGTCAACTATTACGACGAAAGACGCGAATTTCTAGTCCTTTCAAACGGCTCGGTCTTTCCCGAGCGTCCGGAATACTCTGCCGAGGTGCATGAGAGCATAAACCTGGAGATACCCAGTGTCTAAGCATTTGAGACGCTTGAAGATGACCTTGTCTTACGTCACTTGCCTGCCGCTGTCTCGCATCGATTTCAGCGAACCTCTTCTTTTGCACGGGCTTTCAAAATACCTTCCTTTAGCCGGGCTGATAATCGGCACCATGCTTTTTACGTTAAATGGCGCTCTGGCAATGTCAAAAGCGGAGCCGATCGTATCTGCATTTCTGCTCACTGTCGCCTGGCTGATTCTAACAAACGGTCTGCACTTCGATGGATTGATGGATACAGCAGACGGTATCTTTTCCCATCAAAGCAAAGAGCGCATACTGGAAATCATGTCCGACAGCCGGGTGGGAAATTTCGGCGCCATCACCGGTCTTATAGTCCTTATCGGCAAGTTGGTCACTATCTACTCCCTGACTGGCGCGTCTTTAGGCGCCTGCCTGATTGTAATTCCGGCCTGGTCTCGCTGGTGCGAACTTTATGCCATCGGCAAATTTCCATACGCCAAAGAAGAAGGAAAAGGCAAAGTTTGGCACGACACCACAGTGTTTCCCACTGATCTTCTCAAAGGAGCAATGCCACCGCTGGCAGTGACAGCCGCTTTTGGGCTGGCTGGTTATCCCCTGGTCTGGTCGGCTATGTTTTATTGCATCGGCTCAGGCATCATTTTCAGTCATATCATGAATCGCAAGCTGGGCGGTCAGACCGGCGACACTTACGGAGCCACTGTTGAAATGTCCGAGCTGTGCTGCCTTGCGGCACTGGCGGTTTTCGCTTAAGATTTGAATTGACAGGCTATTCGATAAAATATCCTTTGATATCTCCACACCGAGTCTCCCATGCCAACTGCTTCATCGACCACAAAGTACAGCGCCGTTAGTATGTTGTGCAGTTTGGTCTTGGCTGCTGCATTGCCCGGTCATTCGGCAACCGGCTTGCAGCAGGGAGTCACTCTATACAAGCAAGGAAAGTATGCCCAGGCGGCTAAAGTATTCGAGGCTGCTTGTCGTAATCCTGTTTGCGATCCCAATACCCTCTATTATTACGCCCTGACTTTGCATCAGCTAGGCAGTTACGACAAAGCCAAAATCGCATATCAAAGAGTGGCTCGCGAGTATCCCGGCTCACCGGCTGGACTAATGGCAGGACAGGCACTTTCCAGCTTTGCTACCGGTGGTCGAGCAGGCTCCGGAGATGGTAGCACCACTGGTGGCGCAGCGGAAAGCGGAGAAAATCTTCCGGAACAAGCAAGAGTCTACTACACCCCCAGTCACTCCGGGCAAATAATTGTCGATGGATACGTCAATAACCGGCAAATCAAAATGCTCTTTGACACCGGAGCAGAGTCTTGCGCTTTCGGTAAAAACCATTTGAAAGAGCTGGGTATTCCGGCACCCACAGGCATAGCGACCTCGAAAACGAGAGGCGTCGGGGATAGCGGTCTGATCGATACCTGGAATACGACCGCAACCATAAAAGTGGGAAACATTGAAAGAAAGAATGTACCGATATCGGTTCAAGAAGTAATGGTCGGAGATCCATTGCTGGGGCAGACATTCTTCAAGGACTTCACGTACACGATCGATAATGGCAGCAATTCAATTCAATTTAATCGCAAGAAAAGAATGCCCGCTGTTTCTTACTCTCGCGGATCAAGCAGCAACGGCACAGATCGCAACTCAATCCCGTTTTTCAAAGTGGGAAATACCATTATGGTGACCGGCTTCGTCAACGGAAAGTCCATGCGGATGATATTCGATACCGGTGCCGACCACACAGTCTTCGCGTATGCTGACATGAAAAATCTCGGTATTGCGATTCCTGATGACGCTCAGGAAGTTGTTCAAACTGGTGTCGCGGGCGACACTACCGGCGTGATGTTCAAAATTCAGAGGATGATCGTCGGTCCAATCGATCGCGCCGACTTCAATATCAGCGTCTTACACGGATTCGAGGCCGGACACCCGCTGATTGGCCGGTCCTTTTTAGGTGAATGGCAATACACCATAGACAACGACGCCAATATCATTCACTTCCTCAGGCGCTAGGCACAGACTAAAATCCGGTCGGCAAACACCGTTTTACTTAAAGATGACTGCGGCCGTATCCGATAATATATTCTCTGATATCGCCACCGAGAGTTATCAACATGCCAGCCGTTCCGTGGACGACAAAGTTTGGCGCCGCCCTTCTCTTGAGCAGTCTGTTGCTGGCTCTTGCTTTGCCCAGTCAGGCGGCAATCAGTGCAGCGGAAGCGATTGCGCTTTACAATAAAGGAAGGTATGCAGAGGCAGCCAATGCTTTCGCTGCAATTTGCCGAACTCCCGGAACACATCCCAACACTTATTACTACTACGCGCTGACTTTGCACCGGTTGGGAGACAAAGAAAAGGCCAGACGCATTTATCTGCGGCTTACTCAGGTGTTTCCCAATTCTCAGGCCGCGGAAATGGCAAGGAAAGCCCTCGCTGCATTCCCGACAACCGGCAGAACTTCCAGTAACGGCAGTGGTGGCGCCAGCAGTGGCACTGTCAATTACTCCGATACGGAGAACCTTCCGGAATCTTCAAGGATCTATTTTAAGCCTGACTCGACCTCGCAAATGATTATCGACGCTTATGTAAATAATCGCCCCATCAAAATGCTCTTCGACACGGGAGCGGACGGCTGCGCATTTGGGAAAAACCATTTGCGTGAAATTGGCATGGCAATCCCTACAGGCAAACCCAGCTACCAATCGACAGGCGTTGGGGAGCAAGGAAAAATCGACACCTGGGAAACAAGGGCGACAATAAGAGTTGGAAACATCGAGCGCAAAAACATCGAGATCGGCGTGCAGGAGCATCTAACCGGAGAGCCCTTGCTGGGGCAAAACTTTTTTAATGCCTTTACTTACACCATCGATAAAGGCAGCAGTTCAATTCTGTTTACACGCAAGCGACGTGCCGTGGACTCCTCCCGCTCCGGTAGTTCTTCAGGCGGCATAGACAGAAATTCAGTTCCATTCGAAAAAGTGGGCAATTCAATAATGGTTGTCGCCAGTGTAAACGGTAGACCGATTAAAGCCATTTTTGATACTGGAGCAACCAATACTGTATTCGCTTATGGCGACATGAAAAACCTGGGTATCGAGATACCCGCTGACGCAGAGCCGACAATGGGAATCGGCATCGCCGGCCCAACCAGAGGCGTTGCATTCAACGTGCAAAGGATGACCTTGGGTCCAATAGACCGAGCAGATTTCAACATCAGCGTGTTGAATGGCTTTGACGCCGGACACCCACTGATTGGGCGGTCCTTTCTAGGTGAATGGCAATACACTATAGACAACGACGCCAAAATCATTCACTTCCTCAGGCGCTAGGCACAGACTAAAATCCGGTCGGCAACCCCTGTGATTGCTGCTGTTGCTGTTGTTGCGCACCTTGCTGCTGCTGGCGATAAGCGTCGACTTTCTGCTGATACTCGGCTTGACTGGCCTTGTATTTCTGCAAGATTTGCATTTTGCGCCCGCGAAACTCAGCCAGCTTCATAATGTCATTCTGTGCCTGCCGACGCGCTCCGTCGTACACCTCACGGAAGTCAGTGACGGTTCGGCCCTCATCAATCGCCTTTTTCAAAAGCAGACGATTGAGATCTTTGAATTCCAAGGGTTCGATACTGCGCAACAAAAGGCAAAGCTCGTGTGTCTCCTTCTCATCGTCGATCAGCTCTTTTACTGCCTTTCGGCTCAAATCCTCCATGCCCAGGATTTTTGCTTCGCGAGCGAATTTCAACGCTTCCTCAACTGAATCTGCCTTTTGATACGCCTTTTCCATAGCCAGGTGAGAGATGTCATTCAACGCCACTTCCTGCGCCTTCCGGGCCAGGTCGAGGAGCTCGTCGACAGTATTGGATGAACCGACAAGGTTGTTGACGGACTGGCGAGTCACTTCAAAACATTCGTACTGGCGCGCCTTTATCGCCAATTGCAGAAAATCTTCGCGCGTCTGGCAATAGGATAGCGCCTTCGATATACATGCCCGGCGCGCTTCCAGCATCGGATGCCCGTACGGCTCTGTATAAGCGGCGATAGCCATGCACTTCGGAATATCGGTAGCCGTGCTCAAGGCGTCTAAAATCATGGGAGTGGCTTTGCCGGGATTGCTCTTCATGTACCTGGAGGCGCGCTCGAGCACTATCTGAGCTTCGTCTGTGAGCGGCGAGCCAGGCCACGGTTTGTGCCCGGCCAGTGCGGGCTGAATCAGGAAAATCCCGCCCAATGTCGCCAGGGCAAGGGTTTGCCATCTAACCCGCGATGAAAAACTACGTTTCACAGTCAAATTTCCTCGATTGAATATCGGCCCCTCTCAGCCCATTCTAGCGGAAGCCGCGCCAGCATACTGTTCCACAAAACCCTAAAGATCTAGCTTGAGGGTGGTCAGCTCATTGACAGACAGTGACAATTTAGACTCTTTGCGGTTCTTTCCTTCAATGAAAGCGAGCCTGGAAATAGCCGAACCATCCAATTTTATGAAGCTGCCTTTGCGCACCGAAGAATCAACTGAGCAAGTGACTTCCTGAGCCTCACTGGTCACATTCAACAGGCGAACAATAACAGACTTGCCGGACTGATCCATGTGCATCGACCGCACTCGAACGGCACTGTTGTTCAAGGTAAGAAATGGTGCCGTGGCTTCCGCCTTTTGCCCACCTGAAAGGATGAGCCAGGTGGTGCCTTCATACTGGTCGGCAAGAGCGTAGGCTTCGGACAAGTGATCGTGGTCGGATGCCTGCGGCTCCTTAAATACACCCAGAGGGGCCCATCCATAATTGACGACATTATCGCCCAGTGAATTGGCGCCAGGCGTCGCCAGAGAAGGCCCGGCTCCGCCTCCGCGCGTGCGCAGGCGAGGGCGGGAGAGCCTGGACACAGCTCGCAATACGGTCATCGAAACACTGTTATCCTGGGTGCCGTATTCCGGCAGCCCTTGATTGAAAAACGCTTGCTTCTCGGCTAGGAAAAAACGCTGGCAGGGAAATCTATCGAGAGCAGCTTCATGACCGGCTGCCACAGGCAGTGCATCAGAGACGCTGGTGTGCTTGCGTTTGACCACACTGAAGTGATTCTCGGAAAGTGTCTTTTCCACCTTTTTGGACGTCGAAAAAACCACTTCCAGCCGGTGATCCTCCGAGCGATTGTTCCACTTGGTCTCGAAAAACACCACAGGAATGCCCTTCTTAAGGAGAATTTCGGTTGTCACTTCGTGTTTGACGAGCTCAACCGAGCGTACATATTTAACGGCTCGCTCAGGCACGCCTGGTTTTTCAAATGGAATGGCATCTTCGCTTTCCATTTCGATGACACGCAAAGGAATTTCCAACTCGTAAGTGACCGAAAGCGAGCCGACCAGAGGACCTCTCTGTCTTTGCGAAACAGTTAGAACTCTAGAAACGACAGGCACATCTGCGACTATCGGGTCATGATTGTAAGTATCTCCGGCGTCGGCAACATCTCTAAATGAATGTCCAAGTTCATAACGAATCGGATTTCCCTGTGATGGGCTTGCCTCTACGACCAGATTGCCTGCGTCAGTAATTTCCAGGCGCAAAAGCCCATTCTCGACGGCGCGAGGCTCCAGAGTCACAGGAGAGGACGGGGACTTTCCTGCTTTTCCGTTGCCACCAGTACCGATGGCTTTCCAGTCGCAAGCTCTCATTGAGAATGGTGGCAATTTGTCAATCCAAACCCAGCCGTCATAAAGCTTTATCCTCTTCTCCACTGGCTCTTCGCCCACTGCCGTGAAGACCTGCGACTCTTCGCGCATGGAGACTATCTGCAAAGTGTCCGACAGAGCCAGCAAGTGTTTTTCGAGCATCAATGGGCCGGGGTCTTTTGCCGCTGTCAATCCTGCTACGGCCAGCGCCGGCGAGGAGCGAATTTGCATGCTGGCGGAGGCGGCTTCGGCTTTTTCCGAAACATGAGCAACAACTTCTTCTGCCCACTGAAAGCGCACAGGAGCGGACACTTCGTCCTGACTCAAATTACAGGCAAGCAATCGAGATGGGTTAAGCGCAGGGTCTGTCACCATATTCAGTGCACGAGAAAAGCGAGCGATCTGCTTTTTCTCGACACCGGCGTACACAGCTTGCGCTGCCTTCTTTTCCACAGCATCAAGAGCCTGGTGAAAACGGTTTGTGCGAATCACCATCTCCTCATGCACTTGATCGACGCTGCAGCCGCAAATACTGTCGTGCGGATGATTGGAGATCAGAAGTTTCCACGCATGCTCCAGTTCCCAATTCGGGTAGGAGGAGGCGCCGCGCAGTGAAATAAGCGTCAAAAGTGGCTCGATGATACTGGCCAGACGATGCTCCTGCATGCGATTGGCGCGCTTTAAATAAAGGCGTGAAGAAAGAACACCTTGCAGCATGTAGGCTCTTTCGAATTGTGATGCAGAAGCATTGTCTCTCAATTCGCCTTTCACTTTCGGCAGGTCATTGACAGGCTTTTCCACCTGACGAGCAAAATCGGCAAGCGGCAGAGTGAAAAACTTCACTTTCACTGCGCGTTTGGAAAATTCCGCCTCGGCATCCTTTATTGCTTTTGAGAATTGAGCCGGAGGCAAAAGATGATCGCCACCTACCGGGACCAGTTTCGGCCCTTTTAGATTGACCCAGAGATCCAGTCTGTCTGCCAGTTTTGCAGTATCGACCTGACCATGGAACATAGTCTGGTAATAACCGAAGCAGAGATGATATGCATTGACCTGACTGCCATCCGGGCTTGACCATTCGAATACGGTATTATTCAACCCGCCTGGAACTCCGCGCCAGACAAAAGCGTTTTTGATGCCAAATCCATTTAAGATGCGCGGCAGATCCTGAGAGTGACCGAAGGTATCGGGACAATAACCAACATGAACAGGTGGCCCGAATTGCCCGCAAGCGCTCATGCCGATTTTGAGATTGCGGATCAAGCTCTCGCCGCCGACCAGCATTTGATCGGCCAAAACCATCCAGGGTCCTGCACCCAACTTTCCGCTCTCTATCTGCTTTGCCAGGCGAGCTTTTATAGTCGGGTCGATCTCGGCTGCATCTTCCAGCGCCAAGGATTGTCCGTCCAAAAGAAAGTTGGGAATCGCGCCTGACTCAATAAGGTCGAGCACGCTTCTCACCACTGTGACCAGCTGCGTTCTGAAAGTCTCATAAGGCAGATACCACTCTCTGTCCCAGTGAGTATGCAAATAGAAGTTGAGCTCTTTTTCTTTCTGAGCCATGCGGCCGGTTCTCAGTCTTTTACCAGAGGGGCGAGCACTTTCACGCTTTTAGCCAGCGCGTCACCTAGGTCTTCCGCTTCTTCACCTACAAATTCGTCATCCAGGTGAATGGAGACGGTGCCGGAAAAATCGTACAGCTTGAGCAATTCAATCAACTGACTCCAGTCTACCTGTCCTTTGCCCGGCATGCGATAACGCCACCAGAGCGGGCCGTACATGCCGCTGTCATTGAGCAAAGTGCGGTTGATCTCAATGTCATGCGCTTCCACATGATCGATGGCCGAGACCAGGCCGGAGAGAATTTTCAAATAGTCTATGCCCAGCCAGACGCAGTCGGCGGGCGAAAAACTGAGACTCAAGTCAGGACATTGAGAAAGAATGTCGCGCCAGTCTTGCGGCTCCATGGCTCGCCAGGTTTTCAAAGAATGCCCGCGAAACTCTTGCGGCGTGGAGAGTCTGAGGGTGAGGCGCAATTTTTTCCTGGCGGCAATTTTTTGCGCTTCGCAAAGCAGCTCCACCACCGAGTCGCGCCAGGACCCGTTCGATCCCACATTGACCGCAACAGAAATGCGATGGCACCCGGCTGCTTCCGCTACCAGAGCCAGTTTTGCCAGCATCTGCAAAAACTTCTTGACGGCTTTATTGTCTTCGGGATCGACTGCATAATCCAGATTGAGGCAGCTGATTTCCACCCCGCTCTCGCGGCAAGCCTTCTTGACCTCCGCCAGATAAGCCTTCTCCGTTTTGTCCAGAGAGGGTGCTTTTTGCGTAACGTCAAAGGGCCGAAATGAATATTCGACAGCCGTAAGCCCGCGCTCAGAGGCAAGCTCGACGGCGCCGTCCAAACCGCAACCAAATCTGGTGGCATCAAAACAGAGTCGCATGCCCCAGAGTTTACCAGAAACAGGTCGCTAATCCCTTAATGCCCGGATTGGCTTTAAGCTCCCACTGACTACATGCTTTTCAGATAGTCGGCCTTTACCTGCGGATCAGGAATATCATTAAAATCCATGCGCATCATCTTCTTGACTGAAAAGTCCTGACCTCTCTGCAACGACAGAGTGACAGGCGTGTGCGGCGTGCCGACAATCAAGTCGAAAACTTCCTCTTTGCTGAGCCCATAGGTGGGAATGCCGTCCACGGCGACAATGACATCGTTGGTTCGAACCCCCTGCTCGGATGCCGGTGTGCCGGAGAAAACCAACTTGATTGTGGGCGGGCGCCCGACTACCATCTCAAATTTCACGCCGATAATGCCGATACCGGTCATGGCACTGGCATCGAGAGCGTTGTTTTTAACCTGAGCTTTCATTTGATTGCGATTGGAGCCCAGGCGACCGAGACCGGGAATGCCGAAGCCGTTGCCGGACTGATTTGCCCCCGATGCAAGCGGTTTGCGAGGGGCCGGCGCAGGCTCCTTATGGCTGTGCTGGACGGTGCCCTTGAGCGTTTTTTTCGGCACCTCTGCCTGAGTGTCCAGCTTGGGAACGTCAGGTTTGAGCAAAACCTGGTCGTCGGCGAATGCCGGCGCCGGAGGGCACTGCAAAATACAGCAGAGAGCGGCGGCAAAGGCCAGACCTTTACTGAAATTTGAAAAAAACAATTTTTTGAATGCGATCATGAATTTGTTCTTGCTTAAATGGCTCTATATGCCATCCCTTCTTGTATACACAGTGTTGCATACCCAGAATACCGCCGGCCGCTCTTATTGAGAAGCGGGTATACCCCAATCCGCCTGCCCGTGTGAAAAACTGAATTTGCACTGCCAGTCACGGCTCAGCGCTCCTTGCCTACCATCTTTACCTGGTCTCCTTGTTTTTTGGACGCGCCGTGGGTTCATCTGTTCCCTTGACCAGAATGCGTCGCCCCTCGACCAGAACGAACTGCGTGCCGGACCTGTTTTAAGCATAATCAAAACCTTTGCTTAAGCTCCGCCCTTCCAAAGCGACTGCATGCTAATCTGGCAGCCAGTTTTGACAGGTTGGAGGTTTGAGCAGTGAGCAAAGTTACAGTTGTCGGAGCCGGATTTGTCGGCAGCACCGTCGCCCAGTATGTCGCCGAGAAAGACCTGGCCGATGTGGTTTTGATTGATATTCCCAATCTCGAGGGAGTCGCACAAGGCAAGGCTCTCGACCTGATGCAAGCAGCCCCTATAAGTGGTTGGCATTCACGTTCTTTGACGGGCAGCTCAGACTACGCCGAAACCAAGGACTCCGACATCGTCGTCATCACCGCGGGTATCGCCCGCAAGCCCGGCATGACCCGCGAAGACCTTTTGCGCACCAACGCCAAAATCGTCAAAGAAGTAGCTGAAAAAGCTGTCAAGCACTCCCCTGACGCGATTTTTATTGTCGTGACCAATCCGCTTGATGTAATGACCTACCTGGTGCAAGAAACCACCAAGCTCGATTCCACCCGGGTAATCGGAATGGCAGGCGTACTTGACAGCGCCAGATTCCAGACCTTTATCGGCATGGAATTGAATGTCTCTTGCCAGGACATAAGAGCGATGGTTCTGGGCGGACACGGCGATCTGATGGTTCCACTGCCTCGCTATTCGTCGGTTAACGGCATTCCCATCACCGAACTCATCTCCAAAGAACGTATTGAAGCCCTGAGCGCTCGCACTCGCGACGGCGGCGCTGAGATAGTCAAACTGCTCGGCACAGGAAGCGCCTATTATGCGCCCGGCTCCTCGGTTTGCCAGATGGTGGAAGCGATTCTTCTCGACAAGAACCGCCTCTTGCCCTGCGCCGTATTGCCGAAGCAAGGCGAATACGGACTGAAAGATGTCTACATCGGACTGCCGGCGGTTCTCAACCGCAAGGGATTGGCAAAGATCGTCGAATTGAAGCTCACTGACGAAGAGTCGGCAATGCTCAAGAAGTCAGCCGAGTCCATCAAGGAAAACATCAAGCTGATGAACGATCTTTTGACCGCCGCAGTTTAGGCATCTGGCTCGAAACAGTTGTAAGCATTGGAGAGGGTGGAAAAACTTCCACCCTCTGACCTTATCGCGACAGGTTTCTCGGGAGGTTGTTATAATGTGGTCTCGGATAGCTTTAGGGCAAGCCTCACAGCAACAAAGAACATGACAAGAAAAACAGACGCCGGAAAGAAATTACTAGCACCACTCATGGTGTCACTTGCGATTTGCGCGGCAGCCGGCATGAATTTAAGCGCCCGGGCGATAGAAACGTCTCCAGCCGCAACAACAGCGGCAAGCGGCGATTCCGTTTTGGAGCCGAACAATAAGACCAATGATAAAGAGCGCAAGGAAATAGAGGCGCTCCTCTCCAGCCTGGAAACTCAATGGAATGCCCACGATCTCGACGGCGTGATGAGCCATTATTCCGAGGATTACGTCAACAATGACGGTCTCGACAAGAAAGCGGTCGCATCGATCACCAAAAAATTCTGGTCTCAGTACCCTGATTCAAAATCAAGTTCTAAAATCAAACAAGTTCGCATTGATGGAAATTTTTCCACAATCGAATCAAGAGACGTAGCCAGCGGCACAACCGAAAGAGAAAACGCTGACACCGGCACCAAGGGCGAATTGAATTCCGTATCCGAAGGTCAAGTGTACCTGAAGAAAAACGGCAACAACTGGAAGATCATTGGCGACCGCATCGACTACGAGAAAGTTCGAGTTTCGTACGGACTGGCCAGACAACTTACCGCCAATTTCTCAGCACCCGAACAAGTCAAGTCAGGACGGCAATATTCAGCCCGGGTAGATATCTCACTGCCGGTCGGATTGACGGCGATTGGCTCAATCATGAGCCAGCCGCTCAAGTACCCGCAGAAGGCGGACGCAGCCGGCGAGCCCAAACCGCGCATCATCGATGGCGAATCTCTCGAGCGAGTCATGTCTGCCAATACCGATAACCGCAATGAGTTATTGATGGCGACTGTAGGCATTACCAATGCCACGCGCTCCCACTTGATGGGAATTACTGTGGTAACAAGACGGCTGAATGTAATTCCTCAAACTGTTGACGCAGACGAAAAGACTGATATCGCTACCCGGTCCGAAGAAGACACGCAGAAGAATAAAGCCGACGCCAAAACAGAGGCTGATAATGACAAAACCGGCGACGCCTCCGAATCGGGAAAGTCAAAATCAGAAGAGCCCGGCAAAGGCGAGAAGTCACAAACCACCTCAACCCAAGAGAAAAAAACAGAGACAAAGACCGAATCAAGTAAGTCTTCAAAGTCCAAAGACAAGCCGAAGTCAGAAAAGAAGCAAAATAAATCATCCACTGACGGCGACAAGAAAAAAGACGGCGCCGATTCTCAATAGCAAGTAGAAATGACAGGCGAAGCTCAAACCAATCAAGCTTGCACCCGTAAAGCTTGCGCAACTTCAACCGGCATAGCGCTGTTTACTGCGGCGGCGGCTTTTGCACTGGACAGACTGACAAAATCCTGGGCGCTCAGCAATTTGCAACTGCATAATTCCCAACCTTTTATAGAGGGTTTTCTCAGGCTAACCCTCACTACAAATACAGGCGCCGCTTTCAGCCTGGGAGCAAATAACGCCAGCTTCATGACCATCACAGCCGTGGTTTTGACTCTGGCGCTTACCGTCTGGCTCGCCTCTAGAATCGCGCGCGGGCATGCAATTCCGGTCATCGAATTGATCGGACTGAGCTGTATTATCGGCGGCTCTTTGGGAAATCTTACGGACAGATTCTGCCAGGGCCATGTGACCGACTTTTTGGAATTTGCTTTCTTTTCTTTTCCGGTCTTCAACGTGGCCGATACATTCATAAATATAGGATTGGGTTTGGTGCTTATCGGCCGCATCGGCAAGGGCGAAGAAAGCGATACCAAAAATAAGACCGACAGCAAAGACACCCTTCCGGCAACGCCTGAGAAAAGTTAGAGCGGAGATGGAAAACGATATCGCCAGCGATACCATAACTCTTAAGGTAGAGAAGCCGGTTCCAGCCCGGAGCCAGACCGAAATAGCAGCCAGCGACGATGAAACCTTTGATGAACAGGATACAGAGGAAGAACTGGCTCTGCCTGCCCGCCTGGATCAATACTTGCTTACCCGCCTGCCGGGAGTTACTCGCAGCCGCATTCAGCAACTGATCGAAGAGAAAAAAGTGCTGGTCAACGGCAAGTCCTTCAAGCCCGGTCAAAAGGTAAAAGGCGGCGAGGAAGTGACTGTAGCCATCGGTGCGCCCGAGCCCATCGCCTTGCTTGCGGAGGACTTGGACGTCGAGATTGTCTTTGAGGATGAAGAACTCGTTGTGGTCAACAAGAAAGCCGGTATGATTACACATCCCGGCGCCGGTGTTTTCACAGGCACTCTGGTGAACGCCTTGCTCAGCCGCGTCGGACCTTCGCTCAAAGGCATTAATGGCACGCTCAGGCCGGGCATCGTGCATCGCCTGGATAAGGACACATCGGGTCTTCTGGTCGTGGCCAAAAGTGAAAAGGCACTGCACCATCTGCAGAAAGAAATCAAAGAGCGCAAAGCACGGCGAGTCTATTTTGCAGTGGTGGAAGGACTTGTCGATACCAATCAGGGCACCATCAATTTACCGATTGGCCGACATCCGACCAAACGCAAGGAGATGTGGGTGGTGGAAAACGGTCGCCCTTCTTGCACTCACTATCAAGTCTTGACGCGGTCATCCAAATTCACTCTTCTAAAATTGACTCTGGAAACCGGGCGCACGCATCAAATTCGCGTACACACCGCCTACAGCGGTTTTCCTGTGGTGGGAGACATCGTATACAACCGTAAAACCACAGGCACGTTGCCCGCCCGGCACAAGCTGGGACTTTCAGGGCACGCATTGCACGCAGCTCAACTAGCTTTCACCCACCCCACCACAGGCGTTCTGCTAGAATTTCAAACTGCCGTTCCGGAGGACATGCAGTCTCTAATAGATCGGTTGTAAATTCGGCCTTGCTCGCTTTTTAAATACGAGCGTTTTTCAATATAAACAATGAACAAAAAACCAATTTTCCTTCTCGTCTCCATCTTGGCCATTGCGATAACGGTTGCTGTCGCCGGGCAAAACTGTGAGTCAGTGACGCTAAAATTCTTCGGCAGCCAGATGCCGGTATCTTTCTGTGTAGTTGCATTCGTTATGTTTGCTTTGGGCGGCTTGAGCACCCTTCCCCTTCTTCTCACGAGGGCGAGAGAAGCCAAAAGCGACCAGCTGCAGGTGACCTGGCGAGAGCAAGACGAGAAGCTCAAGGAAGAGCTTACCAATGACAAAATCAAGCTCTTGGAAGCAAAAATTCAGACGCTTGATGCAGCGCTGAAACAGAGCTTGAAAAAGAAATAAGGGCTTTTGCTATTCGCCACCGGACAACTTGAAGTCCGATGCTTTCAAACCTTCGATAAATTTCTTGAATTCCTGCGCTTCCGCTTCGTCTTTCTCGAAGTCGGCAGGTATTGTGCCGTCCGCTACTACCTGGGCGGATACGAATATGGGTGCTTTGGCACGCAATGCCAATGCAATCGCATCGGAGGGGCGAGAATCTATTGGCTTCAAGGTCTCGACGGAAGCGGCCGGAGTGCCGGGCTCATTCAATTGCAATTGAATGGTGGCGAAATAAGTGTTGGAGGCGAGTTCGTTGATTTCCACCTGTTTGACTTTATAGCCGAGCGAAGTGATGACATTGAGAAGCAGATCGTGGGTCATTGGGCGTTCAGGCTTGTAGTTATCAAGCGCCCGACTGATCGCGCTGGCTTCCGCCATGCCTATCCAGATGGGCAAGGCGCGCCTTTTGGTCTGATCGTTGAGGACAACGATTGGCTGCCCGCTGCGCGCATCAAGAGCGATGCCGGCAACGAACATCTCCACCATCAAAAACTCAGCGCTGTCCCCTTTGTCCACCTTGTGTCCTTTTCTCCTCTTTGCGAAAAGCACTTCGTGCTCTCTAATCTCTGGGGGAGCGCACATCTGCGTTCCCTGGTGCCGAAATCAATATCTTTTATGTTCAGCCTCTCATTGAGTCTCGAAACTCAAGCTCTCTTCAGGCGTATTGCTGATCGTCGCGTAAGTCCCTTACCCCCATTATGCCCAAGATCCTTGATTTTATTTGCTTAGAAGATAAAATTTTTGTTGCGGCGGCAATCTATACATCGTCAAAAGCCGCATATTTTGCAGGTTTCTATCGATTCACCTGGCGAGTCCCTCCGGCCAGAACATCGAAAACCCAGTTGTTGTGCCATTTTTAGTAAGTATCACAGGCAAAGCTCATACATTGTAAATTGACGATTATTCAAGCATAAGGTTCCCCGCCCGGCAGCGCAAGAAGGAAAGCGAGGACAAGTCTGTAAACCCCTACTGTTGACAGCCTTAGCGGTTTTCCTCATAAAGTATTGTCACGTTGAGGCAAGTCTCTATGGAAATGGGCTAAAATCAGTCCTCAAGTCCGGGTGGCGGAATTGGTAGACGCGCACGTTTGAGGGGCGTGTGAGCAATCGTGAGGGTTCAAGTCCCTCTCCGGACAGATTTTTAATTGCCTCAAGCAAAAGCAGCCATTGCAATGACGTCCGTGGTTGAGTGGACCCCCCGGTAAAGGCAATGGTTTTTCGTTCAGCCAAACTTCCGGTCTCTGAAACCGGTTTTTGAGGAGCAAAACAATGGGCGTATTGATGAGACCACAGTGGCCGCATACGGTCGAAGACATTCTCAAGTCTCTGGACGGCGTATGGGGACTGGTCGGAGCCGAGGGAGTAAACGGCAATCTCTACCGACTGGAAAGAAGCCTGCATGAGCCTTTGATTTACACCCTGTGGCAATATCTAGGACATGAAGAAAGCGAAGTCGTAGAGAAAGAAACTTTCGATGCATCCGCCAAGGACCAGGCAGTGAAAGCTTTCGCCAAAGCCATCGGCTTTACCGTGTAGGCAGTCTTATACCGCACGGGGCGATGGCAAAGCGATCCAACTATCTCGGCATCATTACTCAAGGCTCACTTTCAACCGGGCTGGAAATGCGACTCGATAAGAGTCAGTCAGTGGAAGATTTGCGCGTCGGTCGTTTTGTCGTCGTGGAAGGCAAACGCACGCGCTTCTTCAGCATGCTCACCGACGTCGCGCTTGCAACTTCCAATCCAAACATCCTGGCCAGCCCTCCCGGAAACGATGAATTCATCCTGGAAGTGCTCTCCGGTTTTTCCACCTTTGGCACCGTCAAGGTGCAGCCGATGCTGATGCTGGAATCAGGCTCTCAGGCGCAATTGGAATCGGGCGAATCCGGGCTCAGACCGGTCAAGACAATCCCCAGTCACTTTTCTCCTGTGTACGAAGCAACGGCGAGCGACTTTGGCCTGGTCTTCGGTGAAGAAGACGAAAACGACCGCAATAATTGTTACTTTAATGTCGGCAAACCGCTCAACATGGAGACTCCCATCTGTGTCAACCTGGACCGCTTTATCGAACGCTCGAATGGAATTTTCGGAAAATCAGGAACAGGCAAATCGTTTCTCACCCGCATCTTTCTTTGCGGCGTGATCAGCAAAGACATAGCATCAGTACTGGTTTTCGACATGCACAACGAATACGGCTGGCAGGCCATGTCGGAAAGCAAATCGGCTCCACGCGTCAAAGGGCTAAAGCAGTTATTCGGTGGCGATGTTGTCGTATTCAGCCTGGATAAAGAGTCTTCACGCGCTCGCGGTTTGCCGGATGCGCACGAACTTTATATCGGCTACAACCAGATTGAAATCGAAGACCTCGATCTGCTGAAAGTGGAGTTGAATTTGTCCGAGCCGACAGTGGAGAACGCTTATATAGCGCGTGAAAAGATGGGCGCAGACTGGATAGCCACACTGCTCGACATGTCCGGCGAAGAGATAGAGGAATTTTGCCAGTCTCACAAAGGACACCCGACTGCGCTCAAAACATTGCAAAGACGGCTCAACACCGTGGTGCAAAAAACACCATATTTGAAGCCGCGCGTTTCGCACAATTACATCGAAGAAATAATCTCCTACATTCAAGCCGGCAAACATGTGGTTTTAGAATTCGGCAGGCAAAACAACCTGCTTTCCTACATGCTCGCCACCAATATCATCACCCGGCGCATACACTCGGAATATGTGCGCCGCTCGGAGGTCTATCAAGCCGACCCGGAGCACGTAGAGGCGCCGCGCAAACTAATGATCGTCATCGAGGAAGCGCACAAATTCCTGGCACCGGCAGTGGCCAAACAAACCATATTCGGTATTATCGCCCGGGAAATGCGCAAGTATTCAGTCACTCTTTTGATCGTGGATCAGAGACCTTCCGGCATCGATCCCGAGATATTGAGCCAGATAGGCACACGGGTGACGGCATTGCTCAATGACGACAAGGATATAGATGCGGTATTCACCGGCGTATCCGGCAGTCAAACTCTGCGCACAGTGCTCTCGCAGCTCGATCCCAAGCAGCAAGCTCTGGTGCTCGGTTATGCGGTGCCGATGCCGGTCGTGGTTCGCACCCGTGCCTTCGATCAGGAGTTTTATCAAGCCGTGGCGCCTTTGAGCGAACAAATTGCCACTGCCAGTCCTAAGGTTGTGAAAGAAAAGGCAAAACAGGCTCGCGAAGAACTTTTCGGTTCCTAATTTGCCAAACCTGCCTTTCACTGCCGCCAATTGAGAATTGCTAGAATCTGCCTGGTAGAATCCGCTTGCTAATTTAATCCGGTTTAGTTTACTCTTAATCAAGGCTTACTATTTGCAATTGCAGGATCGGTCTTACTACCGGCATGTCGAATGCACCACAATCGGATCAGCTGGAAGACTCACAAGACAATTACGTAGAAAATAGAGATCCTACGGAACTGGCTATGTGTTTGATTTTGGCGGCCGCTTATCTGGGTTTGGCAAAATTTTGCTGGCAGAAGCTTGTTGATGCGGGCGCCTGGAAAATGCTCTTCAATATCGAAGGCTTCTTCATCACCATCGCTCTTGTATCTATATTTGTCGGGCTCAGACCGTATCTAAGCCCTTCCAGCCTTCAACTGAGCCGCCACGGAATTAAGTACCGAGGCACTTATTGGCCGCAACGTAAAACGGTCAACTGGGACCAGGTCGTCCAGTTGTATATAAGTCCGGAATTGGTGATTGTCATTTACAAGTTGTCGCAAGACGGCAAGCGTGTCTGGCCCATGCTGATCGCATCTCTCTACCTGGCAGAGCGCGAAAAGATACCGAACTCTCTGGTCAAGTACTGTCCCATTGAACCGATCATCATGTCCGGACCGCATCTGGTCTCGCGCATAGTCATAGTCGTGGTCTTTTGCATAGCCCTTATCTGGGTTCTGGAATTGCTGATCACTCCGACTATTTAGCCACCATTATGCTTTCGGTTTGGGCATCGCGCGCAAGTATTTGACCAGATTGTCCAGCTCAGTATCATTGACGACATCGGCAGTTTGAGCCGGCATAATGCCTTTGCCCATGCGGATAAAACGCTTCAGCTGCTGATCGGCAGGAAAGTGCTCATCCATTTTGTCGAGGGCCGGTCCCATTCCCGCCCGTCCGCGAGGATGGCAAGTATTGCAGCTGCGGATAAATACTTGCTCACCGGTCAAATCAGTCGACTGCGACTGGGCGCGCTGCTTTTCGACCTCATTGACAGCCCTGATTCGCTTGACCTCTTCACCCATCGAGCAAGCTGACAAGAAAAAGAGCGCAGTGATTAGAAATGACATCTGCGCTTGAGAACGCCAAAACGCCGCCTGTGCAATTGGGCAGGGTCGCTTGACAAAATAAATTAACACCTGTTTAACATCCATTGAAATAGAGATGCGAACTTGTTTTTCTTGTCTCCGGTCAGACTATACGCACCAAAGAACCACACAATAACGAACTTTTATACCAAATACAATTTAGCAATCAGGTTAACATCCGGCTTACCTGAGCAGTGTAAAGTAAGTACAGAGGCGCATTATCGCGCACCGGTGACCGACAGATATTTGCAAAATACACACCCGGAGCCCCGCAAATATCCATCAAGATCTCGGCACCTGCATCACATATCGATTTGGTCCTTTGCGTCTCTAATGTAGAGCGCAAAAGACCGGTGATACAAATCCCAAATCCCGGCAACTCCCTAGAAGCGGCACTATAAAGAATGACACCACATATTTCCAGACTAGATCCTCCGACCAAACAAGGTCCGCAAGAGTCCGAAGAGCGCATCATCATTCGTGGTGGCAAGCCGTTGAACGGCGAGGTGAAAATATCCGGCGCCAAGAATTCCGTGCTCAAAATGATGGCAGCGGCGTTACTGGCACCTGGCGTTTCTGTTTTGCGCAATGTTCCCAATCTGACCGACGTTCACATGATGGCGGACGTCATTCGCACCCTCGGCGCAAAAGTTACAGTCGGCACAGATGAAGTCATCATCGATGCTACCGACGTGACGGACTTCGAAGCACCGTATGAACTGGTCAGCCAGCTGAGAGCATCTTTTGTAGTGCTCGGACCACTGGTTGCTCGTTGCCGTCAAGCCAAAGTCTCGCTTCCCGGGGGCTGCGCAATCGGTGAAAGAAGAATCGATCTGCACGAACGCGGTCTCAAAGCCCTGGGCGCAGAAATCTGGTGCGAGCATGGTTATGTGCATGCTACCGCAGAAAAATTGGTGGGAACGAGAATCTACCTCGATCGCCCCTCCAACGGTGCCACGGAAAACATCATGCTGGCTGCCGTTCTGTCTGAAGGTCAGACGGTCATTGAAAACGCCGCCCAAGATCCTGAAATCGCCAATCTGGCAGACTTCTGCAATGCCATGGGTGCGAAAATCACCGGCGCCGGCTCCTATCAAATCGTCATCGACGGAGTCAGCCTCTCCGATATGCATGGCGCCACTATCGACACCATCCCGGATCGCCTTGAAGCCGGCACATTCTTGTTTGCCTGCATGGCCACCACCGGCGAAGTGGTCCTGACCAATTGCAATCCGCATCATCTCTATTCTGTGATCAGCAAGATGCAAGAGATGGGCGCTGAAGTTTCGATCTACTCCCCCGATATCATCAAAGTCAAATCTGGCAAGTTGATCAAGCCCGTGGATACGACAACTCTTCCATATCCTGGTTATCCGACGGACCTGCAAGCGCCGATGATGTCGGTCCTCGCTCTGGCTGAAGGCACCTCGATTATTACCGAAACGATTTACGAAAATCGCTTCATGCAAGTTGGCGAACTCAGACGCATGGGCGCCGATATTTCGCTTACCGGCAGTTCTGCCGTGATCAAAGGCGTGCCGAAATTGACAGGCGCCGAAGTCAAATCGAGCGACCTGAGAGCGGCAGCAGCTCTGGTTATCGCAGGATTGGGCGCCGAAGGCGTCACGGAAGTTACCGGACTGCGTCATATGGACCGAGGCTACGAGCATCTGGAAGATAAGCTTCGTGGACTTGGTGCTGACATTTACCGCAGGTAATACATACTCAAGGCTCAACAGCTAAAGTAATTCTTGTCGCAACTCAAGCTGGAGCGCCGGCATTCTGCCGGCTGCGATAGAAAATCAATTGCCCCGGAAGCCGCCTGAAAGGTGGCGTTGCCAGGTTTTGTCGGACGTGCTAGAGCAACGGCATTGGAGTTAGGTATGCTGGTTATGAAATTCGGCGGCACGTCGGTCGGCTCAGCCGAGCGCATGCAGGACGTGCTGTCCATCGTTAATAAAGCCAAGTCAAGACACAAGGGCGCCGCACCGCTGGTAGTGCTTTCTGCCATGTCGGGCGTAACCAATTCTCTGATTAAGGCAGCAGACAGGTCAGTCGCTCGCGATCTCAAAGGAGCACTTGCGGAAGTCCAGGCAATAAGGAAGAAACACGACGAAGCCATTGACCAGGCGCTCGCTAAAGACGCTGCATTTGCGCAGAAAGTAAAAGACAGCCTCAATTCGCACTTCGAAGAATTGGAAGTGATTCTCAAAGGTGTAAGCTATCTGGGCGAATTGTCAAAACGTTCGGTCGATGCCATCTCCGGCATGGGCGAATTGCTGTCTTCGAAGGTAGTGGCCGCTATTGCCGAGCACGAAGGCACCGACAGCATCTGGGTTGATGCCAGAGAAGTGATGATCACTGACGGCAATTTCGGCCGCGCAATTCCTATAAGCGAAACAGTCGAGAAACAAGCCAGAGCAAAAATAGCAAAGCCATCCAAAGATGGCAAGGTCGTGATCACACAAGGATTTATCGGCGCAACCGAAAACGGTGTCACCACCACTTTAGGCCGAGGCGGGTCCGATTATAGTGCCGCCATATTTGGTGCAGCATTGAACGCGGACGAAATTCAGATCTGGACCGACGTGGACGGAATGATGACCTCTGATCCTAGACTGGTGCCGGAAGCCGAAGTGATAAGCGAAGTTGGATTTCAGGAAGCCGCCGAGTTGGCATATTTTGGCGCCAAGGTCTTGCACCCGCTCACCATCAAACCGGCAATCGAACAAGGAATTCCGGTGCGCATCCTCAATACCATGCGCCCGGA
>JADZFV010000225.1 GCA_020854255.1 Candidatus Melainabacteria bacterium
AGGCAATAAGGCAGTGCGAGCCAGAGCCAGAAGGGCCGCGACCAGTCCCAAAACAATTGCGGCGCCTGCGATTTTTTTGAAGTCAACAATTGGCTCTTGCTGGTCTTCACTCGAGCGCAATTGTGTTTGCGCGACAAAAAGAAAGATATAAGAGAAAAGGCAGAGCAGAAATACTGCGAAAGTCTCTGTGCATGCCCGCCCGCAATTGATGATGAAAGGGGGATAGATAGTGGCAATGGCGCCCGCCAGGGCGCCTGTCTTGCGATCGAAAAGTTGCCTGCCGATGGCGGCGATGAAGACGACCGTGACAGCCGAAATCATGCACTGCGCTGCTACTGGTTTGACCCAGTCGTAAGGATCGTAAGGAGATATTGTCAAAATGTTGGTAAGAATGAGAAAAATCGGATAAGACGGACCCGACAACATGACCGGCTCGAGGGCGATCAATTTGTCATGTACACCGGTGACTGTGAGGTGAGAAGCACTGCCCGTCAGGGTTGCAAGACAGTCTTTCGCGAAGCTTGCAGGAAGAGTGTTAAGTTCGAAAATCGCCTTAGCAGCATTTATATATCCGACAGCGTCGAAGCCGGCGTATGCATTGACATGACTGTGAAAGAAGCAAAACCAGAGCCGAATCAAAAGAGCAATTGCAAACAACCAGAAGAGCGCACCGCGTATACCCTCTCTGGAGATATCTCCTTTATCATCCCGGGGTAAAAACGGCTCTGAATCTTCGTTTGTCAGCAGTCGATACACGTCTTTTTCGAATTTGGCAGTTGTACTAAGTTGGTAACAGGCGTGTTGTTGTAAGCGTCCAGTCTACTTCTTATATAGTGTATGCTCATACCTGTCGGGCATTTAATTGTCCGCAATCGGAGACTCTAATGTGCAGACATCCCCTCATAAATACGCCTCGTCAAGGCACGATTCAAGGTGTATATCGGCCTGGCTTTTTTCTCGCCTGCGTCTTTATTTCTGCAATTTCTGTCGCCAGCCTTTCGGCGTGCGGCACCAAGAGTGATTCTGCCGATGCCTCACTTTCCAATCACACGGAAGCGCCCGGCGCGAAATTAATAAAAGTTAGTGAGAAAGTGGCTGAGCAAATAGATATACGCCATGAGCCTATTCAAAAACGCGCGCTGACCGTCCCCCTCCATGTGACAGGCAAGATCGAGCCTGAGCTCGGCAAAGAAGTCGATGTCACCAGCCGCATCAACGGGCGAGTTAAGGAAATTCGTGTGGCACCCGGTCAGGAAGTGAAACGCGGGCAGATTATGGCCATGCTGGACAGCCAGGAAGTTTCCGACTTGCAGGCCGAGTTTATAGAAGCCAGGTCAAAGTTGAATATTGCCCAGGCTCATGAAGATCGCGAAAGGCTGATTTATAACGAACTTCTGGTCAGACCGAAGGCATTGATCGAGGCACAAGCTCGTTTTAATTCCGCCAAGGTGCAAAAGGAACTGGCGGAATCCGAATATCGTCGCCAGGATGGTTTGTACAAAGAAAAGATTTCGTCTCAGAAGGACTATCTCTCCTCAAAAGCTGGATTTGCAACTGCCGTTGCCGCGCACGAACAGGCGAAAGTTGATTTTGAGCGCGAGCAAAACATGTTCAAGAATAAAGCCATGCTCAGAAAAGATCTGCAATTGTCTGAGGCCGAAACGGCAAGAGAACGCCAGCATTTCAACACTCTGAAGCAAAGGTTGGATTTCCTCGGTGCCGACACCAGCTTACTTACTGGCGTGCTCAAGACCGGGCAGATCAGCGGGATGGTCAGAATAGTCGCTCCTGAGTCCGGCGTGGTCAGCCACCACGATATTGCTGTCGGAGAATTGGTACATCCAGAAAAGAGCATGTTTAAGGTGACGGATTTGACTACGGTCGTAGTTAAAGCGGACCTGCCGGAGGTTGATGTTTCACGTGTGAGGCTGGGTGGCAACGTGAAAGTGAAGGTAACCAGCTATCCCAACGAAGACTTTCGCGCCACCATAAGCTACATTGCCGAGCACGTCAATCCGGAGACGCGCACGGTCTCGGTAAGAGCACGCCTGGATAATCGACGCCGCATTTTTAAACTGCAAATGTTTGCCGAAATCGATCTGGAAGGAGTCTCTCGCGAATTATTGGCTTGCCCGAAATCGGCAGTTCAAGAATTAGAAGGAAAGACTGTCGTCTTCGTGAAAAAGGAAGGCGGTTACGAAGAAAGGCTCGTGAAGCTCGGCGTCGATTCTGAGAAATACTACGAGGTAGTTTCCGGGCTTTCGGCCGGCGAAGAAATTGTTACACAGGGCAGTCTGATGCTAAAAACGGAACTGACCTATAAGCACTGACAAAGTCAGGCAAGTTGAATTTGAAAGGCAAGGGCGATATGGGGAAACTTGAGAGATGATCGAAAAGATCATTACATTTGCCATGCGGCAGCGCTTGATGACGATCGCCGCTGCGTTCGGCATCGCCGTCTTCGGCGTCTTTTGCATGCTCAGTCTGCCCATAGACTCATTTCCTGACGTCAGTAACGTGCAAGTGCAGATCATTTCTGATTGCGAAACAATGGCAACCGAAGAAGTGGAAAACCTGATTACCTTTCCCATCGAGAATGGATTGAACGGCTTGCCGAAAGTAAATAAGATCCGCTCCAATTCTAGCTTCGGCTTTTCTGTCGTCACCGTTATTTTTGATGATGATACGGATGTTTATTGGGCGCGTAATATCGTCCAGCAGCGTCTCGGTCAGATTGAATTGCCTGAGTGGGCTCCAAAGCCACTGCTTGGTCCTGTTGTATCCACATTCAGCAACGTCTTCAATTATTACCTGACCAGCAATCAGCATGACCTGACCGAATTGAGAACGATTCAGGACTGGTATATAGCCCGGCGGCTGAGAGCGGTTGCCGGAGTAGGCAATGTCGTCAGTTATGGCGGTTTTGTCAAGCAGTATCAAGTTTTGATTAACCCTCATGTGCTCAAGGGATACAACGTCACGATTCCGGATGTGACGCGGGCACTGGCCGCCAATAACATAAACGCGGGCGGCAACTTTATCGAGCGCGGCGGCGAAGAAATCATCATTCGCGGGCTGGGCAGAATCGAAACGGAAGCCGATATCAAAAATATCGTTTTGAAAACAGTAGGCGGCAC
>JADZFV010000226.1 GCA_020854255.1 Candidatus Melainabacteria bacterium
TTACTTGACCGTCTTCGGGTCGAGAGCCTCGATAGCGGCTCGCAGCTCCAGTGTCGCTTCCGCGTCGTCTGCCGCAAATGCGCTGGCTGGAATCGGCTTGCCGATCACAACCTTGACGCCGCGACGGAAGAGCGGGAAAAGCAACATCGTGAGCATGTACTGGATCGGGCGCGGGAACTTCTGAATCCATCCTTTGGGATACTTTCCGTAGCGCATGAAGGCAGGAATGATCCACACGTCGTGACCCAGTTCTTTTGCTGCTTGCTTGATGATGCGCACGGCACCATCTTTGAACGGCAACATGGTCGGTTCCATGTTGGTCAGGCCCTCGGGCAGGAGCACCAGATTTTGTCCGGTGGTCAAGACTCTTGTGGCAGCCGCGCGTGCACGCACACCGTTGTCACGGATGCTGTCGTGCGCGACGAAAGCGCCCCACGGCCCGACAATGTGCGCACCCAGTCCCCAGGCGAAGGTGAAGACTGTCTCGTGCGCCATGTAGCGAGCCTTGCGGTTGATGACCAGGGGGATGACGGCGACGTCCACGCCGAAGGGGTGATTGGACGAGTACATGAACGGTCCGGGAACCGCATCAAGATTTTCTCGCCCAACCACGTCGATCTTGCCTACCTGGAGGAAGGTCATGAAACGCGAAAACCTTTGCAGGCTTCTAAGACCTTTGTCCGTCGGCGCAGGCGCCAGATACCCGCAAGTGGCGATCTGTTTGGTGTACTCTTTCCAGCGCTTGAGGCGCGGTGAGACATGAGACCGCCAAATGAAAGTGAGCGCCACTAGGCTCACCGCAGCAATTGCGATGGTAGTTGAGATACTCATATTCTTGATTCCTTGCTCAGTGGCAAGAAGCAGAAGACTTGCTCTTACAGCTTCTCAGCTTGATCGAGCAGCTCCTGTATCTTGGCGCGCATGAATTGCGAGCACTCATGTGGGTCTTGGGGCAGCGAGGCAAAGGGGATGGGCTCGCCGATCACGACTACGGCTCCGTAATTGCGGAACTTCGTGACCGTCTTGGTGCCGTCCGCATTACGAGTCACATCAGCCCAGGAACGGAACTTGCCCAGGGGTGGGATGACCCGCGCGAGCAGCTTGACAAAACGGTGGAAGTAGGAAGCGTTCTTCGGATCGCGCTTGTAATCGATGGCCACAGGAAGGAGTGCCACTTTCTCGCCCGAGCCCAGCTGTTCGACAGCCAGAGCAAGCGAGCGAGCCGCTCCCGTTCTGAAGTCCTCAGGGCGCAGCACGTTGTCGTAAACGAGCTTGCCCTGCGGGAAGAGAAGCAGGCGCGTGTGCGCGTGCGACGCCAGGTAGCTGGCAGCCGCCTTGACGACAGCCGCCCCTTGACCGGGTTTTGCCGTACCACCTTCGACCTTGGCGGCGATGGTGCCGACCCAGGCAGCGATGATGGCGCGGGCGCCCTGTACTTCAGCCTGTTTTGCGATTTGCGTGTAATGACACGGCAGAGCCGTGCGCGTCACCGCAAAGTCCATCTGGAAGGTGTGGTTCGGCGCGATCAACAGCCTGCCGTCATAGCGGGCGTTTTTCCTGCCTACCACCTTGACCGGACCGACCACCAGGAAGACTATCAACCGGGTGGCCAATTTGAAGAAGAGACGAGCCAGGAAAGTGGGCGGGGCTGGCAGATAGCCGCCCTGCAGCAACTTGCGGGCCTCGCCTTTCCAAAAGCTGTAGCGTTTGGCAACGTACAGCCCGAAAGAAGCGACTGCCAGGCCGACAGCCAGCCAGACCCAGTGGTCTGCCAGCGCGGCCAGTATGTTTTCGATATTCACGGTATGGTTCCTCCATTGGTTTTGGAAGACACTTGCAAAAGAACAGTCCTTGAAAAAATCAAGAACTGTTTCTCTTGCGGTGAGGGTGGATACTTCTCGGGTGAAAACGCGACGCGTTTCTCCCCCGTGCGAGTTAACTCAGTAGCTGAGAATCGCCTTGATAGCGCCCTTGATGTTGGTGACGCGCAAGGACTGCGTGGGCTTACCCGAGTCGCCGTCGATGTTCGGAATCACAGGACCTGAAGATTCGATGGACAATTCATCGGTGCGAAACCTGTAATAGTGCCGGCAATTCTCCGGTTTGCCGAAGCTCATCGCGGCGGCAAACTTGATCAGCTGCCAGGTGTTGACGCCGCTGATGATGACGACATCGAGCAGACCGTCGGCGGCATTTGCCCCGCGGCTCAGTGCTGACATCATCGGTGGTGTCACGTTCAGAACGAACACGACCGCCGCATCGTTGTCGACCACCTTGTCCTTCGTCGAGAGCCTGAAGCGCAGAGCGTTCGGCGCCAGGCAGGCTCTGCTGACGCGCACCACGTAGGTGAGCTTGCCGAACCAACGCTTGAAGAAGGGACTGGCTTCGGAGATGGCATCGGAGATTTTGCCCAGACCGAGCGCCACCAGTTGGTACTGGGTGTGCTCCTCTCCAGCCGCGTCTGAGTAGACGAGCTTGACCATGTCGACAGGCTGAGCGGCGCCGTTGAGCACCATCCTGGCGAACTGCTCGACAGTCGGGTTGGCGTAGAACGACCGGGCAAACAAGTTGCCGGTGCCGCCGGGGTAGACGGCAAGAACGGCTTCTGTGCCGATCAATCCTTCCGCCACTGCACGCACGGTGCCGTCGCCGCCGAACGGAACGACTACGCAGGCACCGTCAAGCGCTGCCTGACGAGCCAGTTTTGTTGCCGAACCAGGTTCTGCGGTGGTGTGCACCACGGTCACTTCGACGCCTGCCGCACGGAGGATTTGAGCGAGCCTGGTGACGTTGTTGACGTTGGCCGAGCCGCCCTTCGGATTGAAAACAATAGTGATTTTGCGTGGTCGCATCAAGAGACTCCAGAAGCGTTCGCGCAGTGAAGAGTGCCATCTCCTGCGTTAAA
>JADZFV010000227.1 GCA_020854255.1 Candidatus Melainabacteria bacterium
GCACGCAAGCTCTCGGCAATCAGCTATGAAGAGATGTTGGAATTGGCTGCCACCGGCGCTCAGGTCATGAATGCCCGCTCAATTGAAATGGCAATGGATTCCCATGTCCCGATTCGAGTTCGCTCGACATTTCTGCCCGAAGACACTGGCACGTTGATAACAAACCGACTTGTAGCGCCGGAATATACTGTTTGCGGTTTGTCGCTCGACATGAATCAGGCTTCGATCAATCTGAAATGTCCCGCTCAAGGCGTTGATGCGAAGCGGGTAGAAGGGGTTTCTTCTTTATTCACTCGTCTGCAAGAACTAAATATCGCCACAGACATGGTGATGCTTCTGGCGCGTGAAGACGAGCCCTGCCAGGAATTTGCCTTTACCGTCGAAAAGCGCTCCGTCCCGCGTGTTCTGTCAATCATCGAATCACTCGGTAAGTCGCTGGGTTCGCCGCATATTCACTGCGACACGGATATCGCCCGAATTTCAGTCGTCGGCAGGCGCCTGACCAGCCGCCCGGAAGTGGTCGCCACTGTATTCGATCAGTTGAGCACCGCTTCAATTCCCGTTCTGATGGTTACCTCGGCCGATCTGCGCGTGAGCATCGTCGTGCCTGCTTCTTATGCCAAGGAAGCTGTGAGACTGGTTCACGAACGTTTCAATTTAGCTGAGGCAGGCATTGACTTCGCACCCTGAGATCTCGAAAGCCTTTATCAACGGACCTTCCTGGCTTTTGAATACAAAACTTCGCTCAAATAGATTTGCTCCCGGCAGGCGTTTAAAATAAAGAGTTTCTCAAGCGGAGTACTAGAGGTAGGGATATGCCATCATTCGACAACTTTTTTAGCAAGGTCAAAGACGCAGCCAAAGACGCAGCTGACAAGACCGGCAAGCAAGCAAAAATTGCCAAACTTAAAATCAATATCAAAACCCTTGATATGGAAAAAAACAGACATTTCCAAACCATCGGTTTGCGCACTTTCATTCTCTGGACCGAATCAAGATCGCTCGATGGATTAGTCGATCGCGTTCATGACGAACTGACTCAGATCGATAGAGCAGAAGCCAGAATCAAAGAATTGGAAGAAGAGATTTCAGAAATTCAAGCAGGTTCGGTTGACGTCTCCGACGTGACTGAAGAAGAGGAACAAAAGGAAGAAAAGTAATTGCTCACCAATGAGGCAACATGCAAGAACAAAAGCAAGTCCAGCACACGCAGCATCGTTCAACAATCGAGAAACTGAATAGGACCATTGCTTTATCCCTTGTTCTTGCATCACATCAATTCTTGCTGCCGGGAATTTTTGTAGGTGCTTCAGCCGATACGATTTCACCGAACGTCACGTCTGGTGGCAAGGTGTATTCGGAAGAAAGACCGAACAAAGAATTTTTTGGTAGCGGCATGAGCGGCAGATTGAGCGAAGCTTCTCACCTCAGGTTCACCGGCGAACAGGCACTCGATGACGGCGATCTGTCTGCGGCGCTGAAGAAGTTGAGCAAAGCAGTTCATCTGGATCCAGGCGATCCAACCGGTCACGTCATGTATGCAAGGGCTATGACTGCAAAGATCAATCGTTCCTTGAAAAAGGGTGAAGCGGTGGATGCTGAATTGATGTCCGATTGCATCGAAGAATGGAAACTGATCTGGCGGCACGACGTAGACAGTTCGGAACAGGCAGAAGCAAAAGCACAAGCGCGTCGTTTGGTTAGAATTGCCAAACTGATGAATCCTCAGGAAGAAAGCAAATTCGCTAAATTAATGGGCAAGGGGCGCCATAAGGTAGCAGGCAAAAATACACCGAAATTAGCTGCCAGATATGTCCCCAAATCAAACGCCTCAGACGACTCGGATTTTCTCAAGTCGGATGACCAGGACGTTCGCAAGCCTGAGAAAGCGAACAATCGCAAGAGCGACGATTCAGAAATGGATGCTGCCGAGTAGGACTTAGCTGCTGCGGACTAGGACTTGGCCGCTGCCTTTTCTTTGCTGTCGGATTTTTGAGCCGAAGTTCCGTAAACGGGTGTCAGCCAGTGCATGTACTTCTTGTGCTCGCCTCTGCACATTGAGACATAGAATTCTTTGATTTTGCCGGTCATTTCGCCACATTGTCCGCCTGAGATTTCCCGCTTATCAATTTCGATAATTGGAGCAATCTGTGCGCCAGTGCCGCAAAAGAACAGCTCGTCGGCGGTGTAAAGTTCGCTTCTGTCGACTGTTCGAGTGATCGTTTCATAGCCGAATTCTTCTCTGGCAAATTCCATGATGCTACTGCGGGTGATGCCTTCCAGAATGTTTTCTGATATCGGCGTCGTGATCAATTTGCCGTTCTTGACCATGAAAATGTTCATGGCACTGCCTTCGGAGACATGACCGTTTTCCGACAAAACAATGCACTCGTCAAAGCCGGCCAGGATAGCGTCTGTTTTTGCAAGCGCCGTGTTTGCGTAAGCGCCTACGATTTTTCCTCTGGCTGGAATGGCGTTGTCTTCAACGCGCCTCCAGGCTGAGACCTGAACCTTCAGTCCGGGAGCACCGTGAAAATAATCGCCGAAAGGCACGGTGAACATGCACATATCGCTCGGGTTGTCTTCCAGGCTCGGACCGACTCTCTGTCCGGTTTTGAAAGCAGCAGGACGAAGATAGGTATCGGTTTTGGGATCATTCTTTTTCACGAGCTCTACGGAAATCTTGCACAATTCGTCAACTGAATATTTGATGTCGTCCAGGTGCATGATTTTCATCGAGTCTTTCATGCGCAGGAAGTGTTCTCTCAAACGAAACAAATACATTTCGCCGTGCGCTTCGTTCCAATAGCCTCGAATGCCTTCAAAAACAGCCGTTCCATACATGAATGAATGATTCATGATGCTGATTTTGGCATTCTCTAGCGGAACAAAGTTACCTTCGAAGAAAGCGTATTTGTGCGTTTTGCTCACTTACCTACCCTCTTTGTGTTTTGTTTGTCTACCTGTTTATTGTATGTTGCCTTTGCAGAATTGAATTCGATCGGCTACCAGCCTTCGGTTACTGGAATCAGGCTTCAGCTCAAGATACTTTTCGAAAGAAACAACCGCTGATCTGTAATCTTTGTCACTTTCCATCATGCAGCCCAGCTCGTAATAGGCATCGGCAAAATTAGGGTCGCATTGAATGGCGGCTCTGAATTCACCTTTTGCTTCGTCAAATTTTCCCAGGCGTTTATACGATTTGGCCAACATCGTCCTCAGCTCTGCAGAACCGGGATACTTCGTGACCAGTTTCAAGAATGCATCCTGAGCAACCTGGTAATTGCCTTTTTCGAATTCGGCTGTCGCCTGCGCCATCGGTTTGGCGTATTTCTCAGCGTCGGACGCTTCGGCAAAGGACAGCGGGCAGAAGACCAGCAACGCCTGTATAAATGCGCTTACACTCGTCTTCTGCCAGATCTGTTTCTTCATTATTTGGTCGTCTCTTTCTTGAGTACTGTACCGGTAGTAGTCATGGTCGTCTTCTGCTGAGAAGTACCGACACCACCGCCTGAGTCCGGCAGAGGTGTGATAACAATTGCCTGTACATCAATAGTTACTTTCTTGACCGCATCGCCGACTCTGACACCGCCGCCTTTGGTGATGTCACCGGTCGAATTGTCTTGATTGACTTCTTTGATCTTGATAAGGGCAATAGTGCTGCTCATTTCTTTCAGGACTTTTCCAGTGACAGGATCTTTGATTGTCTTGTAGGGGCGATCGACTGACAGATGGTCACCGGCGGCAATGCCGTTTTGCTTGCCGACGTTGACGATAACTTCGCGTCCTGTCACGTCTGCGACACGACCTTCTACATTCTGCAAGGCCAGGGATTGGTTGTCCGGAACTTTTGCGGCCATAGCAATCAGTTGAGTGCCCATTTGCTCGACAGCCTGATTGGTGGCTTCACCGGCAAGGGACGTGGAAAAGTCTGAGCTGTCGCAATCATACGAACCAAACGAACTCGATGCCTTCGTCGATTCTCCAAGACCGTGCACGGCAGCCAGGATTTCACCAGTGTTGGTGTCTGTCACTGTGGCGTCGATAGCGGTTCTGGCCTTTTGTTTGCGCGAGCTGCCACGCATACCGCCAAGCATGCTGCCCAATCCGCCTACATACGGAATGGAGACAGGAACGTAGACGGAAGGTGCTGAGTAGGAAGTGCGCTTGTCTTCAAAACCAAAGGCGGTGATGGTGCCGTATACAACAGCGTCCACACCGAGCATTTTTCCAATCTTGTTGGCGGTGGAGGCGTCAGCTCTATCGCTGACAGAGAAATTCTGCTCCTTCAAAATTGAGTCCAGGTGCTGGCGGTCAATTATTGAATAAGTACCGTCGTTGACCAGCTTCGTAATTAAGAGGCTGGCAACGCCTTTACCAAGGTCGTATCCGCCCAGAGAACCGCTGACTGCACCGTATTCAAACGGTAGTATGGCGATTCTGCGTTTCGGGCCAGCCATTGCCGCTTGCGGAATAATTGCCGCCGCCAGTAGCATCAGGATTGCGCCCAGGGCAATCGTCCTTCTTGCTTTCATTTAGAACTCTCCTTAAATCCAAATCCCATGAGACCGTCTCTGTGAAGACTCCGCTATTCAAATGCTTGCTCAAAAGCTTCTTTATTACTTAGCATTTCGAGTCCGGTTTCCGCTTGAAAAGCCGCAGCATCTGATCAAATATGAAGTACGACGCTGTCCGGCGATTTAGGAACTCCCTGTCGGTCTTTTCGACTAATCATGAGTCCATTTTTTGTTCCGCCCGGCATTGCGGGTTGCAGTCGGGGGGCCCGCTCCAAGGCATAAAGTCTTACCAGGAGCGAGGTTAGTCTACTTGATGGGGTCGCTTATTAAAAGGCATTTCTGATAAGAACGGCTTGCCGTCAGTATATTGATCCAGGGTCCGTTTGGATGCATCTGCCTGAAGAAGCTCTGAACACCCGCTGCCGTGCCGCCTCAAGTCGCCGGAGCCCCGGCGCTCTGGCTGTTAATTTATCTATCATCTGTTACTTATCTGTGAGCCCGGTACTGCGCCATCAAGGCGACCGCGTTGCGATAGCGCTTCGAGTGCTTGTTGACTTGTCTCAAAGCGACGACGGCTTGCGTATACGCGCCTTGCCTTGCTTTCGCCTTGGCTGTGTTGATGAAGCTGAGCGCTTCTTTTTCCATAGCATACTCGTCCATCAAGTCTCTCACTGCCCGAAAACGCGGCGAGTCCGGTCCGATCGGTCGCAAGATTGCAGTGGCGTCATCGTACTTGTCATCTTCTGCCTTAATCTCGGCTTCAATGATTTTCTTTCTCGTCTCCATCTCGATTTCGACTGCCTGCTGGATGGGAGGCAGAGATCGATCGCTGACAGCCTGAATAACGTCTCGGGCAGCATTGTCCACCAGACGCTTGTTCAACTGCTGGCCCGGCACTACGTAATCCTGGTTGTACTTTTGCACAGACGCAGTCGTAATCACCTGCCCGTCGCGAGTCTTGACGGTTACGGTTCCGTTATATCTGATTTGACCGGTATTCTGGTCGGTCTTTTCGACGATGGAGCAAACTACAAACCAGTCGGGATTGACGGTGCTTATGACGATGTCCTGCGCATTGCCAAGCCCCATGCTCAGGCGATCGCAAACTTCTTGCTCGATGCCGCTCTGCCCGCCGGGCGTTACCGACATCCGGACCGGAGGCACTCCGGCTTGTGCTGGAATCGAAAGTGAAAGCCAGGCCGCAACGACCGAAGCCAATAAAAGGACTTTGCCTTTCACCCTGCTTGCAAACATCATCAAATACCTCAATATCTATTCGAGCCCGAAAGCTTGGACAAACGAAAAGATATTTTAAACTGTTATGTAGGGGCGACGCCATGAATTACAAAACGGCATAACAAACCACCAGCCTGCCCGGTGATAGTAATAAGTTTCAGACCGGCAGAAACTCGATCCAGACAATATCGCCGTCGTCGCTGCCGGACGCCGCGGCTAATCTTACGCCTCTGGTCTCATATATTTCAGCGTTGGAAGGATCGTGTCCAGTCATGCGCAGGTTCGAAAAAAGTTCTTGCGCGGCTTTCAAAGAACTGGGAATCATTCCCTGCGCCGCCAGCCTGCCTGAAATCCACAATTTAGAAATAGTGCCGTGCTGTTCGATTACAGTTACGCGAATAAGACCGTCTTTGAAGTCGAACGAAAATCCATTGGCCATCTGAGTTGTTTCGCAGGTTCCGCCCAGTCCGTTGATGGCGTCTCTGATGGAGGTTACGCCAGGTATCACCCCCAACCAGCCCTGACCGGGCCGCCATTCTGTATTGGCGAGAGAAGAACTGTTTGAATTATTGGCAATCATTATTTCTTCTCCGCTTTCCTGATTTTGTCTTCGAATTCTTGAACTTCAGCGCGAGCTTCCGCCGTGTTTTTTACCAGTATCCCGCTTGAGGAGCGGATGTAATTGGGCGACCCTGATTGGTCTTTTCCATACCTGGTATTCAGTTCCTGTTGGTCGTGTTCTTTCACAGCATCATAAAGCCGCGGACTTTCTGCCAGTAATTCCTGACGCCGTTTCTCATTTATTCTGTACTTCATGCCGCCTTCGGCAAACATTTCCAGCGGGTTGACGAAGTAACGCGTGGCAGGTTTTACCTGAGCCAGATCGCGTACTTGATCGAGGGTGAATTGCTTGGCGTCTTTGACTTTCTGAACGCCTCCACCCTGTTCGTTTTGCAAACCGCCGTGCTGGCCGCATGCACACCACTTGAATGAGTCTTTACAGTGATCTTGATCGCGTCTGTAGAGTTCGTCTTTTTTTCCTGTGAAGATCCATTTTGTTTCATGCGTATTTGGATCTTCAAATGGCAGCCATCCGAGTTTGCGCGCCCACTTTTCTTTTTCTTTCGCAGTGTCCCAATTGAGATTTTGTTGCGCATTGTGCATCAGCTCGTGATGAGTGACTGCTTCGATGCTGTATAGATGATGCTTATTCATTCTGTCGGCATCTTTCTCGGTAATCGGTTTGCCTTCGTTGGCTCCCGGCTCAAAGTAAACGGCTTGCCTGTTGTTCTTGTCTTGTTGAATATGATACGCCAGAGCAACATCATGTTTGTAATAGTGCTCGGTCAGAAAGTAGAACTTCACGCCTTGCGAGCCGTCCTTTGTAAGTTGGCTCGGCTGCGCCCTATACAGTGCCGCTTCAATTCCGCTCAACTCCGCGAGGTTGGGGCTGCGAGCTTTGATCATGTTGCCTCGCTGCCAACTGCAGTCGTTTTTTTGCACCCACTGTTTCAAGATGTCCTCGCCATCTGTGCTGAAAGAAATCTTGAACGTTTTTTCTAATTCGGCGATTTTTTCCCGCCGCAGCTTGGCCAGCTCAGCTTCGGCTTTTTCCAGACCTTTGCTCCCGGCTTCAGTGGTGAGCAGTTCTTTGTCCTGCCCTTGAAGCTTCAAAATATAGACGTACTTACCGTCTTTTGTTTCGACCGTTACGCCCTGTCTTTTCTCGAATTCCTGGGTTTCGCTAAGCGGCCTGGTGGTTTCGGCCTTGCCTTCTTTGCGCTCAATCGAGCCAGGCCGACCGCAAAGCTCTCCTTCCTCCCGCAATTGGTCGGGAGTTGCCTGCAAGATCTGGGTATCGGGGTGATTGCCGCAAGAAATATCGGCATGAGAAGGTCTGGAAAGCTGAAGCATAGATGCATCCACCATAAAGACGAGAATCTAAACTTCTATCCAGCCTGGGTATCATAGGCGCCGGTGGGCGGGATGTCGATACGCGGAATTCCCATGGCAGATTAAACTGAGGAGGCAAACAGTGCATGGCTTGATGTTCCGGCTACAACTTCGAACCGGGCAACGCCCCCTGTATGTTGATTAAGTTGGGATAATTCCAACGTGGATGAAGAACCGGGGGAACTGCAGGAAAGCCCCTACGATTTTTTCAGTTTAAGTAGGTCATCTTTGAACTCTTGAACATCCTTATAGCGCTGGTCCAGGGGCGTAGAGGTTGCTCTGGCAACGATGGCATCAAGTTCGGGGGACACAAACTGACTGTGTTTGGCCGGATTTGACGTGCTGATAGGTTCAGGCTCTTTGCCTGTCAATAGATAGAACATGGTTCCGCCTAAGGAGTAGATGTCGCTCTGCGGCGTCGGCTTGCCGCGGAACTGCTCGGCGGGAATGTACGCGTGCTTGCCGACCACGGTAGCGGTCGCCGAAGAATCTACCTGATATGCAACATTGAAGTCGACAAGTTTTATAAAACCATCTTCTTGCAACATCAGATTGTCCGGAGTAATGTCGCGGTGCACCAGAGAAGGTGTCAACTCGTGCATGTAGTGAAGAATGTCGAGCGCCTGTATCGCCCAGTCTATGATCTGCGCTTCGGTCTGCGGGCCCAACCGGTCGGTAAGAGACTTGAGTGACTCTCCGCAAACAAAGTCCAGGACAAGGTATCCGCGATAGTCTTCAATGAATGCGTCCTTCAATTTAACGATGTGTTCGTGGTCGAGTTTTTCGAGAATTTCTGCTTCCGCTTTTAGCTTTTCTGCGGTTCTCTCGGCAGTCAGTTGCCCCCGGTGCACAGGCAAAATGTATTCTTTGAGAACAACTTCCTGACCGATTACAAGTTTTTTCCTCTTTTCCTGCGTCTCCCGGTCGACTTTTACAATGTGGCGTGCTTCCTTGTTTCCCATCATAACTTTCACTTTCCCATCTACGCCTGTGATTCCATATGCAGAATGCGGAATTTGATCTTTTTCCACAACGGCAAGATAAGCTGTGCCCTGCCCGCCACCGCCTATGGTGCCAACAATTCTGTACATGCCGTCAGCTACCAGCATGTCTCTTTCCAGCAATCCGCTTCTCGTGCGGTCTGTGGCTTTGGAGAAATATTTCAGCCACAGCTCGGTATACGACTCGTCTGTGGCGAATTTTGGATCAACATTGAATTTTGCTTTTGGTGCATGTTCCTTAATCAGGCTGAAGAAACTGCCGATATTATTCTTTGCCGCTATATCGGAAAGTTTTAGTTTGAAAACGTTTCCCTCATGCGTGGATAGCAAGAAAACCGGCTGGCGGCCATGAAAAATATCCCAGCGCCAGATCTGATCGACACTTTTGATTGCCGTCCATTTGAAAGCAAGGTTGATTGGTCCCGAGTACTCCAACATCAGATGGCTGTCGGTCCAGTCAATTTCTCGTGACTTTGCAGAACGAGCTATGTAAGTGGCGAAGGCAGTGGTGAGGGCACAACCGAATGCAGCAAAGGGAAGCAGGTTCAAGACCTGTTCCATGTCGCTTACGCCCTTGAAATTATGTCTTCGCAAGAAGTCAAAAATCGGCAGTTGTGTGAGATCCGGCCAATTTACTGGTGGGCCGCCGCTCTGGTGGTTCAAAACACCGAAAGCAATGATGGCGACTAGCAAGATACCTGCCATTAATCCGAAAACGGCAATGTGCTGAGTGAGATCAAGAAATTGATTGATCCCCTCCCAGCTTCTGTTTGATGCTTCCAGCGCTTCTTCGTAGGGGCTCTTGTAGTTTTTAACTGCAGCATGATAGGCCTCGTCGCCATATTGGGCGCGATAGCGCTCTAATGATTCCTGCCGGAGGCGTTCTGTTTTATCGTACCAGTGCTCGTCTTTGAGGTCGTTATCATCCTTGGCAGGGGGTACGAAATTCCAAGGTGGAGGCTTTGACGATTTGTTTATCAAATCACCATTGGCGGTGGCTTGTTTTTCATTTGATTCTGCGTTTGTCGGGTGATCGCTCGTACCAGTGTCGTCAACCAAGGAGGGTGGGGCAGTCTGCGGCGACACCTTTATTGACGGTGGAGCCAGGGCTTCTTTTTCTTGATCTCTGAACTGGCTCATCAGCCCTCACTTACAAAACTGCCGGCAATTTTTTCTGCCGTGCTTGAATTTAGACTCTCTTGCTGATGACTTCTTGTGTATTCTCGAGCCAGTGCCACCACCTCTTCTGCAGTCTCAAGCCTTCTGTCTGTCTCCATCGCCGTACATCTTTCAATCAGCTCGTTGAGTGCCGGATACTTCTCCTTCAATTCATCGGGCAGTGAAGACTGAGATAATGGTTCTGGATCCGTGCCTGTGGCCAGATAGTAAAGAGTGCACCCTAAAGCGTAGATGTCGCTCTGCGTCGTCGCCTTGCCCCTGAACTGTTCCGGAGGAATGTAGCATTGCTTGCCGACCAGAGTGCCTGTCGCCGTGCCCAATAGCTCATTGGCGGCACCGAAATCGATAAGCTTGATGGAGCCCAGACGATCCAAAACAATATTGTCGGGCGTAATGTCGCGATGGATGATAGGCGGATCTTTCGAATGCAAATAGCTGAGAATGAGAGCCATATCCAGCGCCCAACGCATAATCAAGCGTTCTCCCTGCTGCCCGTGCTCTTTTACGAAAGCTCGCAAATCCACACCGTTGACGTGTTCCAACATCAAATAATGTCTATCGTTTTCTACAAAGTGATCGAGCACGCGGGCGATGTACGGATGATTCAGACCCTGCAAAATTCTCGCTTCCCGCTGAAACATCTCGATCGCTTTTTCTTTCATTGACAGATCGGAATTGAGCGGCACTACCGCTTCTTTGACAATCACGGTATCGCCTAGTTTGTCTTTGCAAAGATATACAGCCGATAAGCCCCCGAATGAAACTTGACCGACGACCGACAACGTTTCATTCTTAAGCTTTGCCTTGGCCTCCAGAGGCACAAAAGCAGTGCTGCCAAAACGGCTGGCCAGATCTTGCTCCCAGACCGCTGTAAAACTGCCGTCCGCGCCCGGAGCCGCTTGTGAGTCAGGCATTACTGTTTCGATTGCCTTCTTGTCGAAGCTGCATCGCGCTTCAGGGGCGTTGGAGCGAACGGCAACGACCAGATCCTTGAGGTCGTTATTGTTCATGCCCGCCAGTTTGAAGCGGGCTTCGCCCACTCTGAATCTGAGGACAAGCTCGTCATCCTTAAATTCAACTGTTTGCAGCTCCGACCAGGGCTGGCTTCTAGTCAATCCCAGGTTGAGAAAGTACCGCCAGGGCAGGCGCAGCTCCTTTTCGGTGACCACGAATTTGGCATCCAGGCAAACAAAAAGCCCGAAAAGACCGACAGCGATTAGACCTATGTAGAACATGAGCAGGGCGAAGAGGTCTTCATAGCCGTTAAAACCTCCCCGAACAAGGGCAAGGACCAGCCAACTGGAGACATAGATGGACCAGAGTCCCCAAACCGGCGACAGGGCGAGCAAAACAGCCAGGCCATTCCTTGCCTGGTCTTCCTTGTAATGGATGTTCAGCTGTGGCTGGAGTTGGTGTTCTGACAATGGGAAAGTCTATTGGTAAGCCTGTGATTGCGGACCAGTTATATTCCCGAAAGTATGAGCCGATCCTCGGAATCTCCCCCCTGTGCCGCATAAATGCCTGCTAATCTTTTTTATAAGGCATAATGGAATTTGAGTTGGATCTGTTGGACCTTATGGCTGAGGAGTGTCTGATTTGCGACAGCTGAATTCCCTTTGCCAGATTGTTGTTCTGTTTATCTTCCTGGTGTCGAGTGCAGTCGATCAAAGTGCTTTGGCACGGCAGATTAGCCGGCAGATCTTTACCTATACCGACCGGGTGGACATGTCTTCCCGTCTGGGAGCAAGCGGCAGCGCCGCTTATATATTGACCGGCAGAAGTTCCAATCGCGGGCTCTATATCACATCTGTCAATTCTGGTTCGGTAGCGGCAAAGCTCGGACTGTCCGCAGGAGACGTCCTTTTGCAGATAAACAGTCGGGTTGTGCAAACGGCGGCTGACGCAGACAGAATTCTCGGAGCCGCGCCTTCCGGGCAATTGCGATCCGTATTCGTCAAGCAAGCAGCGCAGGTGCTTAATTGCTACAACCAAACAATCGCTTATACCAATGATGCACCCACTGATGGCACTGCAGTCATGCAGAGTGTAACTTTGCGCAGCGACTCTACGCTCGAAAAAATCCAGAACTCAGTGCCAGTACAGACACTGGAAGCTTACCTGTGTGAAATTGTCAATGCCGATCGCGCCGCTAACGGTGTCGGAAGAGTTGCCTTGAGCGCGTCACTATCGGCGGTGGCACGAGCGCATGCCGAAGATATGATCAAACGCAACTTTTTCGCGCACGTCAATCCGTCCGGACAGGATCCCAGAGACCGAGCGGCTGCTGCTGGTTTGAACATTTTTGTAGCGGAGAATATAGCGACAAAGAGTGGACCAATGAGCCCGCAAGCCAAAGTAGCGGGATGTGAAAGGACGATGATGGCAGAACCTAAGGACGACCCGACCAATCATAGAGGAAACATTCTCAATCCAAAATTTGTGACCGTGGGCATTGGATGTGCTTACGGTCCGGGTGGAGCTGTTGTATTCGCCCAAGAATTCACCCAGTCGGTGGTTCCGTAGTTTTTGTTTGTCTAGAGAGAAAACGGAACCACCGTCAATGGCGAGGAATTTTCCGCTTGCCCTTCCATATCCAACAAGATGAGTGATTTGTTAAGTCGCCGAGCCGGCGACCTGGGATCGATTTCCAGAATTTTTGCCGGCTCTTCTATCGTCTGCACACGGTTGGCGCCCTATTCCAAGTCCGCCGCCTGGCGCTTGATTTCTCAAGCCCGGGTTGTCCTCACGCTGTTTTCACCTCTAATTTCCTGTGATATGCAGCGTGCTCTGTCAATGCTGCGCTTATCGAAGAAGTCGCAAATTTTGTGAGAAACACACCGAAGCGGGACTACAAGTACGAAGGCTTCAAGCCGCTTCAAAACAGTCGACGCTAACTCGTCACACGCGATCAAAGCATCCAATTGTCGGCATGTGCCTCTGTGTTTCTCAGTTTGCCTTCTGGCTGAGTTTGTCTTCAACCATATCTACGACCTTCTTGAGCGCCTGTGGAATCATCTCTGGTTGCTTGCCGCCTGCTTGTGCAAGCTGAGGTTTGCCACCACCGCCGCCACCGCAAATTTGCGCGGCTGCTTTGACGAGATCGCCGGCACTAACTCCATTCTTGGTCACTGCATCGGAGACTGCAACCACGATGGCCACTTGCTGTGGTCCTGTTGAGGAAGCCAGTGCGACAACCGTATTGTCGGAGCGTGACTTCAAATCTTCAGCAATTGCTTTGAGAGCATCAGCGCCAAGATTGTCGACGCTTTCTGCTATCAAACATACGGCACCTACTTTCTTTGCTTTTGCAAGTAATTCCGGAACGCGGGACAGTGCCATGCGTTCTTCCATTTTTTGCAATTGCTTTTCTCTGTCTTTGAGCGTGTCCTGCAGCTTTTCGATTTGCGTTGCCAATTCATTTGGTCGTACTTTCATTAGCTTGGAGGCGTCGGACAAATAGGTCAGTTGATCGTTCAAATATGTCCAGGCTTTCGGTCCGGAGTAAGCTGATACGCGGCGAGTGCCTTGTGAAACGCTTTCCTCTGATATGATTTTGATCGGTCCGATTTCACCGGTTTGCGCAACGTGTGTGCCGCCGCAGAATTCCAGAGAGAAATCGCCCATGCTCAAGACTCGTACCGTGTCACCATATTTTTCGCCGAACATGGCGATTGCACCGGTTCGCTTCGCATCATCCAGCGACATTTCTTGAGTGGTCACCTGAGCGTTTTGTTTCACCCAGTCGTTCATTTGCTTTTCAATCTGTCGAAGTTCTTCTGGTCTGGGCTGTTTTTCAAGAGTGAAGTCAAAGCGCATGTAGGCCGGTCCGACCTGCGAACCTGCCTGCGTGACGTGTTTGCCGAACAGGTCGCGCACAGCCGCGTGGAACAGGTGGGCCGTGCTGTGGTGAAGCACTGTCTGGTTGCGCTTTTCAGCATCCACTTTTGCATGCAAAGTTTGGCCTGCTTGCAAAACTCCTGAGAGAGCCTTGACTTTGTGTAAGTGCAAACCTTCATGTTTTTTTGTATCAAGAACTTCCAGCCTGGCGTCGTCTGTTTCCAGCAATCCAGTGTCGCCGACCTGTCCGCCGGATTCCGCGTAGAAGGGCGTCTTGTCGAGAATTACGTCGATCTCCTCGCCCTCTTCAACATGGTCGACGAAGCGCCCGTCTTTGACAAGCGCGACCACTTTGGCTTCATCTGAAATTCCTTTGTAGCCACTGAATGTGGTGGTGCCGTGTTTTTTTACGACTTCGCTTAATGCTTCATCGCCGGCAATGTTTATGTTGAAATTGCCGACCGCAGAAACAGCACGGTGATCTTTTTTGGCAGCAAGGAAACCTTCCATGTCGATGGTTTTGCCGTGCTCTTGAGCGATTTCAGTTGTCAGCTCGACGGGAAATCCATACGTAGCGTAGAGATCGAAAACATCTTTGCCGGGAAGTACCTGATCATTCTTTTCAAGCAATTCATCCAGCAAGGCTGTACCGCGCTCGATACTCTTCGCGAATGCTTCTTCCTCGGCCTTCAGGTGTTTGATGATAACTTGCTCGTTTTCCTTCAGTTCCTTATAGTGACTTCCGTATGTTTCCACCACTTTCGGGACCAGCTTATAAATGAAAGGCTCTTTCATGCCGAGCAGTCTGCCGAAGCGGGCAGCACGTCTGGTGATGAAACGTAGAACATAACCACGACTGACGTTGCTTGTTCTGACTCCGTCGGCGACGAGGAAAGTCACGCAACGGACGTGATCGCAAATGATTTTGATGTAGCTGTCGATTTTGTGCTCAGGCGAACCGGGCTTTTGGTCAATTGGTTTTCCACCTGTATATTTGACGCCGGCAATTTTGCAGACTTCGTCCAAAATGGGCATGAAAAGGTCTGTTTCAAAAGTATTGTTTTTCTTTTGCAGTACCAGTGAAACTCTTTCCAGTCCCGAGCCGGTGTCGACGTTTTTGGCAGCCAGCGGTGTGAATGCACCATTTTCGTCTTTGAAAAGCTCCATGAATACAAGGTTCCAGATTTCCAAATAACGGTCGCATTCGCAAACGCCGATGCCGCACTTGGAAGGATCGCTGCTGCATCCGAAGTCGGGCCCGCGGTCGTAGAAGATTTCAGAACACGGACCGCACGGACCTGTGGGGCCGGGCGGTCCCCAGAAATTTTCCCTGCGCGACATTCTGAAAATCCTGTCTGCGGGAATCCCGACATCCTTGTTCCAAATTGCGTAAGCTTCTTCGTCTGCCGGGTTGAGTTCATCTCCTTTGAAAATGGTGACGGAAATTTTTTCCGGCTCCAGTCCCAAGTCTTTGGTGACCAGCTCGTAGCTCCACGGAATAATTTCTTTTTTGAAGTAGTCGCCGAAGCTGAAGTTGCCGAGCATTTCAAAAAAAGTATGGTGCCTGGCAGTTCTGCCGACGTTTTCAATGTCCGAATCCTTTCCGCCTGCCCGTGCACATTTTTGTACGGTGACGGCGCGCGGTGGCGTTGGTGCAGGACTCTGTCCCAGGAATACAGGCACAAATTGGACCATGCCCGCCGATGTAAGGAGCAAAGTAGGATTGTCCGGAATCAAGCTTGACGATGGCAAATACAGGTGCCCACGCTTGTCACGGAAGTATGAGATGAATTTGTCTCTTATCTCTGCGCCAGAAAATGTCATTAATGCCTCCCAGCACCAGTCTCGGCCTATGTTCGGGATCAACAAGTATATCCTAAGAGGCAAGGCCGGCGCCCCTTGTAAGCGAGATCAAAGTTGCAGCGATCGATTAGAACCGCTTCCTTAATGGCATGCTCAGCGCCATTCTAATCTTAGTCAAGCGAAAGAAAACTGTACTCGACAACTATACATAGCTTCATGACCCCAGTCTGAGAAAACTTGCGTTTCTTGGTCTCATTCCTTTGCCGTTGCGCGCGGCATATGGCATTAGAAGGTGGAATCTGCTAGATTCTTCACTCCGGTGCCGCATTTGGAACCCCTGAAGCATCTTAATCAGGGACGTCTGAGCTGTGTAAGTAAACCCTTGTCCACAACCAGTTCTGGATAAATCGTGAAACTCCGCAAAGTACTGATCGTTCCCAAGAAGTCGACTTACCAAATTCAGGCGGTCGAGCATAAGGAAGCAAACTTCCTGAAGCTTCTTTCGGAAGGGCATTCGTCCGTTACCAGGGTCAAACTGGCTCACGAAGAGCATGTGGAGACGCTTCAGCACTTGCTGTCGTCCTTGGACCAGCGCGGAATCGAGCATCTTGAGGTGGTAAGGGCGGACTTGGAAGGACGAATTAAAGGCGTCGACATGGTCATCTCCGTCGGCGGTGACGGCACCTTTCTTGATGCCTCCCACCATGTGGACAGTCTGCCTTTGCTCGGAATTAATTCTTCGAGATCGTCCAGCTTCGGGCACTTTTGCCTGGCTTCGTTGAAAAACATTGATAAGGTTTTGGACGATATTGAAAGCGACAGCATTAAAACGATCAAGTTGCTGCGGCTGGAACTTCTTCTCAATGGAAAAGTTTTACCCGACCTTGTCCTCAATGAAGTCCTGATTGCTCACTCTAACCCTGCGGCTACAAGCCGATTTATAGTGCATTTGCGGGGAATGTCCGAAGAGCAGAAATCCTCAGGTATATGGGTCAGTACTCCATGTGGATCTACTGGCTCAATGCGCTCTGCCGGTGGTACTGTATTGCCTATAAATGACCAGCGCTATCAGTTTATCGTCCGAGAGGCCTGCATGCGCCCAAATGAAAAATGGCAATTGATAAGAGGAATTCTCGACCGCAAGGAAGAAATGCTTTTTGTCTCACAAACTCGCACCGGAACTTTGTTTATTGATGGACAGCATATCGAGCATCATTTCGGTTTGGGCGACGAGCTGATCATTCGCGCTAGTGAGCACGATCTCAACGCGTATGCGAATGCTGACGTTAACGAAATATTCGTATGACTTCGGAACAATTTTGGAATCAATGACGAGCAATGATAGAGTCGCTGTAGCATTTGGAAAGTTGGCGGCGAGAAGTATTCGAATTTTAGGGGCCGGGCTGGGCTCGAACCTGCCTGGCCGTGTGGCCAGAAAGTTGGCGCCGGAAGTGCTTTCGCATCTGGCCGGGCAATCCAAGCGAGGCGTGATAGCAGTCACCGGTACGAACGGCAAGAGCACCACATCCGGTCTCTTATCGTCAGTTTTGAAAACCGCCGGTTTTACACTCATTCATAACCGCCAGGGCGCCAACCTGGTAACGGGCATAACCGCTACTCTTGTCGATGCCGCCTCCTGGGACGGTCATATCAACACCGATTATTGCCTTTTCGAAATTGACGAGGCCGCACTGCCTCTGGTGGCTAAAGAAACGACACTGTCTGTGGTGGTGGTCACCAATCTCTTTCGCGATCAGCTGGACAGATTCGGCGAACTCGACACTACTGCAAAACTGATCGAGAAGGGCATCACTACTTGTAAATCGCCTGCCGTCTTGAATGCTGACGATCCCAATGTCTGCCAGCTCGTGCCGGATAATACGAGACTGTTTTTTGGCTTGGACGCCGCCCACTGCGATATCGACAGTCAAAAAATGCAGGACGCGGAAAGTCCGGATTGCTCGCAATCGATGGAGTTATCTTACTGTTTGAAATGCGGTGCAGAGATTGTCTATGACTGCTTCTTCTATGGTCAACTGGGACACTGGCGTTGCTCATCCTGTGACTACAAGCGTCCTGATCCGACCATTGTCGCCACTCATATTCAGCTGCAGGCTGCCAGCTCCCGCTTCAGGCTTACCGACAAGAGGCAGAATCTTTCTGTCGAGGTGAAGCTGCCCATCCCCGGTCTGTTCAACGTTTACAACGCCCTGGCCGCTGCCGCCTGCGCGGTCAAACTTGGAGTGACGCTCGAGTCGGTGAAACAAGGTCTGCAAAATTACACTACACTTTTTGGCCGTTCGGAAAAAATTTCATTGCTCGGCAAGTCGGTTTTGATTCAGTTGATTAAAAACCCGGCCGGTGCCAGCCAGACGGTTAAGGCTGTGGTTGAAGACAAAACGGCAAGAGTGCTCATTGCTATTAATGATAATTTGGCTGATGGGCGCGATATTTCCTGGCTCTGGGACGCCGATTTTGAACCGCTCAGGGCAGTCCAGGGGCAAATGATTGTCAGCGGTTTGCGCGCGGATGACATGGCAGTTCGCATGAAATACGCAGGAGTGGAGTCTGAGCGCATCATTTGTGTGCCCAGGTTGGATCGTGCCTTAAAGCAGGCTTTAAACGATATCAGTCCGGACGAAACCCTCTGGATTTTGCCCACTTATACCTGTCTTCTCGAATTGCAAAAAATCGTCAAAACCATGGGCCAGTCGCTCTCTGGGACTTAGAAACATGATCCATAGAAGAGTTTAACATCGCTTTGGGAAGTGTCAGTGAGTAAGTAAAACGCAAAAGACGATGCGTTAGAATGTCGCAGATTAATTGCCGATGCCCGGGTTATTGCTTGGGGAATGGTCTGTATAGATCGGAAACGTCCTCATCCATGACGGTCCCTTTCTTTTTCAAAAGAACCTCCATTTCATTTCTCACTCTTGTGTAACCATTGGGTAGTTTGAAAATTGCAGGATCGACCATCGTTTTGGTAATGAAAGTTGTGTTTAGAAGAACCTTTGGACGTGATTGCAATTCTCCCATGACGCGCAGCGGCATACCTTTGCCTGGTGGCACATAACAGCAGATGCAAGCAACTTCCATCAGCCGTCTAGGTAGTCCCATGCTTTCTGAGCACGCAAAGTCGTAATAGAGTCTATTTTCTTCTGGATGCTTTGGATTGTAGGAGTACCATCTCCAATTTTTCACCTTCATGCCCGCGATAGCCTCAACATAAGGCTTCCTCGGCTCAAGGCTTTTAATCCAGCCAGCCTTGAGTGGTTTCTTGGGGACGCGTTCTTGAAAATCCTCCAGAGACTCGTCGAAATAGAATTTGGTCTGGTCATTCCAGAAGGTAAAGCGCCAATCTGGAGGGACGATGCTGACTTTGACGTTTCCCATTTCCATCCTGATGCCATCAGCGGAGAGAATACATTTCACAATGCCGTATGTTTGACTGTTTTGGCGCAAAATCCAGCCAGTTTTTTTTGCTGCAGCTGCAGGCAAGATAGAAGTTTGCCAGCATAGGCCTGCAAGAAGCACCGCTATTGCCAGTTGCCGATAATGTTTCATGAACCCCTCATTGCTGCTTTATACCCATTAGATATTTGAGAGTTTCCTCTTGCTAATTTCTACGGCTCTAGAGAAGGTTATTAGCAGGGTAAATAGTCAAATGAGGGTGACTTTCCAAACATGCTGTCGAATCTATGACGGAAGACAATTGCGAACAAGCGATAAAGGCAGAAAAGATTGAGCCTTCTGTTGAGAAGACAAAGCTTGATCTTTCGCACGCCACGTTTGAGGAAATATCAGCCAACGAACGCCGCAAGGCGAGCCTTTCGGGAGAGGAAGATCTGCATGTCCGCCCGCTCATTTTCGATAATTGCTGGGTGATCACCGAAAGAATCGGTGAAGGTGGTATGAGCGTGGTCTACAAGGCGCGTCACGTCGACTTGAACCGCACTGTCGCCATTAAGGTTCTTCTGCCTCATCTGACCACCAACATGAAAAACCTGCAACGATTCAGGCAAGAAGCGGTGACGGCCAGTGCCCTCAGTCATCCGAATCTGATCAGGGTAGAGAATTTTGGTGTCACACCCGAAGGGCGCACATTTATAGTCATGGACTTCGTTGAGGGAGTTTCTCTGGCTGATGTGATCGCCAGGGAAGGCAAGATCGATCCGGTGCGAGCGGTTTTTATCTTCGTGCAAGCCGCTAATGCCTTGCAGCATGCACACGAACGCAATGTCATTCATCGCGATCTGAAACCGAGCAATATCATGCTCGTTAACAATGGCGAAGACGGCGAATCGGCAAAAATTGTGGATTTTGGCATTGCTAAATTGCTGCTTGATGATGAAGATCAGGTTCAGCATCTGACTCAGACCGGTGAGGTCTTCGGCAGCCCATTGTATATGAGCCCTGAGCAATGCCGTGGTGAAAAACTCGATAATCGCTCTGACATTTACTCGATGGGCGTGCTCATGTACGAGGCATTGACCGGCAGAGCACCGATTCGAGGCGCAAATGTTTTCGAAACCATGCAAAAACAGCTCAGTGATATTCCTGATCCGATTGTTGATGAAAAGGCACCGGACAGTCTTCTCAAGAGACTGAACACCATAGTCATGAAAGCGCTTGAGAAAGATCCAAGTGCGCGCTACAAAGAAATGGGCGAGCTTGAAACCGACCTCAATAATGCGTTGATAAGCGCGGAGAAAGAGTGGAAGCACCGGGCGAAGTCGTTAAAAAAACAGGACAGAAATGTCAGCTCGAAGAAAAAAAAGATCCGCGAGATTGTCGCTGCCACCGCCATTGGATTATTTGTTTGTACAGGTGGGCTCCTGTGCATCAGGGAAGCGATGTACGATCCCCTGCAGAGCATGAATCTTGAGCGCCAATCACTATTTGCTAAGAAATTCAAACCCGCAAATGTAAGCAGAGATGCAGATGCTCCAAAGCTTACTATGCAAATGAATGTGCTTATTCTGCGCGATCATGCGGTATGGAAAGAGATTGAAGCGCGTCTGGCAAAAGGAGACAGAAGGGAGGATGACTACGACAAAATCACAAACGACATGATTCCTGCCGGTATCCATTCCATGAAGAGGCTCAGGGACGACGGAAACTATCTGTCGGCTATTCAGCAGGGAGACTGGGTTTTGTCTATGTATGAGTCTTTGGCTCAAACGGACTCTGCGGAATATGTCAGCGTTTTTAAGCTGCAAGCAGAGAATTATCTCGGGCTGGATGACTTCGTTCGCGCTTATAGAAACTATGAAAAGGCTTATGAGACTGCCAGCAGGAGCTTGAGCGGTTCCGGCATGCTAGAGACACAGATTGAATTGCTCTACGCGATGATGCAGATAAACGTTCATGAACGCAACTATATAGCTGCTCTTGCACAGGCAGAAGAATTGAAAAAGAAATACAGAGCGGTGGCTGACGATCTGAGTGTAGAACCGATAGCCAAGCGTGATTGGTTGGCACTGTTAACCGAAGAAGCTGAAATCGAGCGCATCAGTAATAATTTGGATGCAATTTCAGGCTTCAAGAGAGTAGTCTCATGTTGGCAGAATTTTCTTGCCGCAAACCGCGCCGGGAATCAGTATCAGGTCGAAGAATATCTGGCCAAATCTCGATATGGGCTGGCACTGGCACAAGCCCAGGCCAGAGACTTTGACGCGGCTGCGAAAAATATTGAAGCGGCGTATGAATTCTACCGAAAACGCGGACAGGATCCGGAGTTGACCGATCGCGTCAAGAAAAATTACCTGGCCCTTCTCAGAAAGATCAATCTTGGTGCCTATCTAATGCAAAGCCTTCGCAGTTAATCAATTGAATCTGCTCGCCAATCTTCTTTTGCAGAAGATTGATTAGTCGATCAAGTGGAATACTATGTATTAATGGAGCTATGGCGGCGTAGGCAGGCAGTAGCGACCGATAATGGCGGGCTACAGGCTTATTGCGGCTGGCTGAGAGAAACCCGTGCCCTTCCCCTTCCCCGTCCCCGTCCCCGTCCCCGTCCCCGTCCCCGTCCCCTCCCCCTTCCCTTCCCTTCCCTTCCCTTCCCTTCCCTTCCCTTCCCTTCCCTTCCCTTCCCTTCCCTTCCCCTTTTCGTTTTGACGTGAGCGACGATCGAGAACCGATCTTTGAAGATGAGGAGCTAACGCTTCATGATGAAGCGTCGGTATCTAGCGAGCGCGCATTTAAGGAGTCCGCAAAGCAGAAGGAAGCCCCGAAGAAGAATAATGGGCAGGCTGTTGAGCGCTTTGCTCAGCCCAAGGAAAAGGTGGCTCTCAAGGAAGAGAACGTCAATAAAAACGTCCTCGAATCGGCTGAAAGCGCCAGTCCGCGCACAACATCGCCGCCCAAAGCGGATTCTAAAAAACTGGGCACAACCGCTCCACCGCCGGGCAAAGAAGAGGTCGGCAGGGACGAGACTTCCCTTTTCGGCAACGTCGACCCTATGGTCGGCAAGCACATAGCCGAGCGCTGGGAAATCTTGGAATTGCTCGGCGAAGGCAGTATGAGCATGGTTTATAAGGCTACCGAGCTGGAGACCGGTAAAGTCGTCGTCCTTAAGTGTCTGCACTCACATTTGCTGGCAAAACTTCCCAACGTCAAACGATTCGAGCAGAAAGCCAAAGCCAACGCCAATCTGCGTCATCCTCATATCTCTAACTTTCATGACTTCCATCTGAGCTCGGACGGTCAGGTCTATTTGATTTGTGATTACATAAACGGGCAGAGTCTTGAGGATTTGTTGTCCAAGAGCGGTCATCTGGCGGTGGATCGAGCCATAGCGCTTTTCCTGCAGGCCCTTGAAGCCCTGGAATATGCACACCAGGAAAAGGTTCTGCACAGGGATTTAAAACCTAGCAATATCGTCGTCCAGAAAGAAGCCGGTGGCAAAGAACTAGCTCGCGTCGTGGATTTTGGGATTGCAAAACTGTTGACCGATGAAACCGACGACGTCAAATCCAATCAATACATCACGCATACAAGAGAAGTTTTCGGCAGTCCGCTCTATATGAGCCCGGAGCAGTGCATGGGCAGAAAGTTGGACCCGCGCTCGGACATTTATTCTCTCGGTTGCGTGATGTACGAGACAATCAGCGGCAAGCCGCCTTTTGTCGGCAAGAACGTGCTGGAAACAGCCTACAAGCACATGAACGAGGCGCCGCGTCCGCTCGCCAGCGATTCCGCCGAAGACCGCACTTTGTCCCGCTTTGAGCTTGTTGTTCTCAAAATGCTCGCGAAGGATGCGGACAACAGATATCAAAATGTCACGGACATAAAGCATGATCTGGAGCTGATTCACACTGCCTCCGATGAAGAGTGGCAGGAGCAGGCTGTAGCGCTGAAGAAGGTCACCAAGTCAAAACGGCTGGAATCAAAGCGTTTGCCTGTATCTTTTGAGATGATGGTGATCCTGACCACTTCTGTGTTGCTCATTGTCGTCGTTGCTGTCTGGTCTTTGTCATTCCTCAGTCCTGAAAACCAGGATTATCCAGCCTTCAACGATGATCAACTCTGGGTAATCAGCGATAAGAAACACAATCCCTCGTCCGTACAGGATTTCGGAAATCGTGAAGAAGCGGCACGCATGAATCTGGCAACGGTTGAACGCGAGCGCGGTCCGGATTGCCGTGAGTATGCAGATGCTTTGTTCAATTTGGTAGAACTATACGATAAGGCAGAACACTGGGCTGACGCCGCTCTCAACACTACTCGTTTAATTGAAACCACCAAGAAAGTCGGCGGTCCGATGTCGCAAGGCACTTGCTACAAGCGGCTTGCCTATTATTATTTTATGCAAGACGAATTCGATGAAGCGATCGCCAACGCCAACACTTCACTCGATTTGCTGGAAAAAGAATTCGGACCTGTGTCACCTTCAATGATGCTCTCCATGCAGGTTTTAGGCGACATTTATACAAGAAAGAAAGATCTCGACAACGCGCAGAGAATTTATGAGCGCATGCTCGCCATCACCGATAGCATGAAAGACAGAAGTCCTCTCGATTTCGCCAAGTCGTCAGCGAAGCTCGCCGACGTCTATCGCCGCCAGGGCAAATTGGAACTTGCGGAAAACCACTACAGGCAAGGCTTAGAGTGGGTACAAAACACTATTGGAAAAGAGAACGCCTTCGTCCCCAAAACAATGTACGGTCTCGGATTGACATTAATGGCTGAGAAGAAATACAAAGAGGCCGAACAGATGTTCAAGGACGCATTGCCACTTGCCAAAGCCTCTCTGGGCGAGCGCACAGCTCTGGTCGGCGCCATTCGCAAGCACTATTCAGAAGTGCTCTGGAAAACCAATTGGGTAGCCGCCGCTATGATGAAGATCGGGTCCACCGACGCAATGAAGTAGAGTAGCGCAGTGCCAGCCCCTTTTTTAGCCGTGATACCATGCCTTGCTGGCGGTGAATGCTACTGAGTTTTGCTCAGCTTATCTATGCCTTCCTGGGCGATCTTTGAGTTCGGATTGATCTCCAATGCCTTCTTATACTCGGTGATGGCGTCAGCCTTTTTACCTTGTTTTTCGAGGAATTGTGCAAACTCGACGCGAGCGGTTACGTCCTTGGGCGACCATTTAAGTGCTTCCTGGAATTCCTTGGCAGCTTCAGCGTTGTTGCCGCCGTCGGCCAGAACTTGTGCCAGCCGTCTGTGAGCGGGACCGAAATTCGGTTGATATTTGATTGCTTTTCTTTGCTCCGCCTGAGCTCCTTTGGCATCGCCCTGTTTGGCAAGCATCCAGCCTAAGCCACTGTGAGCATTAGGATGATTGGGAGCGATGCGAATTGCATCGCGAAATGAGTCGACAGCGCGCTCTGCATTACCTTGCTCAGCATAGATGTTGCCCAGGTTGACATGCGCCTCGACGCAATTGCTGTCCAGCCTGAGTGCTTCTTCTTCGGCCTTGATGCCGTCCTGGAATTTATTCTGTTGTGCCATCAACACACCCATATTGATATGCGGTCTGGGATCTTTGGCATCGATCTGAGCAGCTTTCCTGTAAGTGGCGATTGCGTCATCGAGCTTGCCCATTTGAGCATAGGCAAAACCGAGATCTTGAGTAGCTCTGAAGCTTGTAGGCTTGAGAGCTACTGCGGTTTTGAACTCTTCCAGAGCCAGATCCATTTTGCCTTGATTGGCGTAGAGTTGGCCCAGAATTATGTGCGAGAGGAAATATTTGGGATCGAGTTTGATCGATTGCTTGGTTTCTAAGATCGCAGTCTCTTCCTCGCCCATGGCGCCGAGAACGGCTCCCAGGCGCTGGTGGGCGCGGGCGTTGTCGGGCTCTTTGCGGATCACCTCTCTAAATGCAGCTTCCGCTTCTTTCATTTTCAGTTTTTTGTACAGGGCATCAGCCTTCTGAAACTCGGAGCTGCCCGGCTCTTCGGCGGCAAACACTGGCGAAACGACAGAAGAGGCGGCAATGACAGTAATGAGTGTCATCAGTTTGCGCGGCATCATTTTGGGTAAACCTCTCGTTAATGGGTGGTGAGATCTCTAGTAGTTGGCAGGCACTGCACAAGAACCTTTTACAATGGCCACTCCAGCGGAAGTGCCCAGTCTGGTTGCGCCGGCGTCAATCAGCGCTTTTGCTTTTTCAAAGTCGCGGATGCCTGCCGATGCTTTGATGCCCAGGGTGGAACCTTGAATGGCATCCTTGATCAACGTGATATCTTCTACGGTGGCACCTTTTCCGTCTTTTACGAATCCGGTTGAAGTTTTGACCATGCTTGCACCGGCTCTGACACAGGCTTTCGAAGCGGCAACTTTTTCTTCATCGGTGAGCAGATCGCATTCGATGATCACTTTGACTAAGTGCCCTTTCGACACCTTAACAATGGAGGCAATTTCGGACGTGATGTAATCAATGTGACCGTCTTTGAGTGCCGAGATATTAATGACCATGTCGATTTCTTCGGCGCCTTCGGCGATTGCTCTCTGTGTTTCGGCAATCTTCACATCAGTGAGATTGGCGCCCAGAGGAAAACCTATTACTGTGGCAACTGCAACGTTGCTCGATGACAGCTCTTTGACAGCTTGCTTGACGAAGTATGGATTGACGCAGACGGCAAAGAATTTGTTTTCCTTCGCCTCGTCGCACAATTTTGTTATTTCACTTTCAGTGGCAGCCGGGTTGAGTAGGGTGTGGTCGATGTATTTTGCAAATTCGGCGTTCACAGCTCATTTCTCCGCGAAGGGCGCTAGTCTAAAATTTGAGACAAGCACAAATTATAGCCGAATGCAGTCAAACAGCCATTATTGCCGTGCAATGTCCATTGATGAAAGGATACACCCGGCGCAGGCAGGGCTATTCAAAGGTAATGCGATGTTGATGGCGGGGTGTTGATTGGTTGACGCGGTAACATATGTATGGTATATTCGTAAACGCAAATTGAATAAGGGATTAGTTACTGGGGTTCCCTTTGGGTGCCTTTGTAGGGGCGGGCAGGAGCCCGCCCTGGCAGAGAGCGCTCCTTCGGTGCTGGAATTTTTTGCATGAAAATCGCTTGCCGACTAGATACCGACCTGCACAAATTCGAGTGCGCTTGATCGCCTTGATCGCCGGCTTTGACGGCGAGCCGCAGAATACGGTTATCATTGCAAGTTGGTACTAGATACCGACACGGGTGCTGGACGCCTCGCGTTTGTTGATATTCTGGTGATAATCTTGCAAAGCGCGGACGGAAAGCGAGCCCGATTGCATGGCGGCAATAGCGGATGCGGTGGCGCGGGCGCCTGCCAGAGTGGTCACGACAGGGACGTTGTAATTGACCGAAGCGCGGCGGATCAACTGGTCGTCATCGCGTGCGGTGCGACCGGACGGAATGTTGATGACCAGCTGGATTTCACCGTTCTTGATACGGTCGACCAGGTTCGGTCGTCCTTCCGAAACTTTATTGACCACAATTGCAGGTACGCCGGCGGACTTGATAGCGGCTGCCGTTCCACGTGTGGCCACCAGTTCAAAACCGAGCTGATACAGACTTTGAGCGACCAGCACGACTTCTTGTTTGTGAATGTCGGACACGCTGACAAAAATTCGGCCTTTGACCGGAAGTTTATGACCGGCCGCAATTTGTGCTTTCGCAAAAGCCTGACCGAATTGAGTGGAGATACCCATAACTTCGCCGGTGGACCGCATTTCAGGGCCAAGCGATATCTCGGCGCCGGGGAATCTTTTAAATGGAATCACTACCGACTTGACGGAGACATGAGGCGGAAGCAGGCGAGGAGATATGCCCAATTCCGAAAGGCTCTTTCCGACCATCACTGCCGCTGCCAGCTTTGCCCAGGGTACACCCGTGGCCTTGGACACGAAAGGCACAGTGCGGCTGGCTCTCGGGTTTACTTCCAGGATGTAGAGTTCGTCGTCTCTGACTGCAAACTGAATATTCATCAAACCGATTACTTTCAATTCTCTAGCCAGGTCATTTGTTATCTTGCGTATTTCTTCAACGATCTTGAGCGGTATCGACTGAGTCGGCAATACGCAGGTGCTGTCACCCGAGTGAATGCCGGCTTCTTCAACGTGTTCCATAATTCCGGCCACGATTGTGGCGCGTCCGTCCGATATGGCATCGACGTCGATTTCGATAGCGTTTTCCAAAAATTCATCAATGAGAACCGGCGTATCAGGCGACACCAGAAAGCCTGAAGAAAGCCATCTGGAAAATTCTTCTTCGCTGTAGATGATTTGCATTGCCCGGCCGCCCAGCACATAACTGGGCCGGACGAGGACCGGAAAACCCACTCCTCTGGCGGCTTCCAGCGCCTCGGCTGGGTTTTTGGCGATGGCACCTTTGGGTTGTCTTAAACCCAGGCGCTTGATCAATCTGCCAAAACGGGCGCGATCTTCTGCGATGTCGATCGATTCGGGCGAAGTGCCGAGAATCTTAAATCCACGCGCTTCCAGACCCTTTGCGATTTTGAGCGGAGTCTGCCCACCCAGTTGCACGATGATGCCGTGCGGTTTTTCCACATCGGCAATATTGGTTACGTCTTCCAGTGTAAGAGGCTCGAAGTAAAGCCTGTCGGAGACGTCATAGTCGGTGGAGACTGTTTCCGGATTGGAATTGATCATCACTGATTCAAAACCCATGTCGTGCAGTGCCATGGTGGCATGCACGCAACAATAGTCGAACTCGATGCCCTGACCGATGCGATTGGGACCGCCTCCCAAGATCAATACGCGCGGCTTCTCTGCGGGCGGCACTTCGCTTTCCTTTTCATAGGTCGAATAGAGATATGGTGTGGTTGCTTGAAATTCAGCTGCGCAAGTATCGATGGTTTTGTAAGATGGCACCACATTCAGTTTTTTTCTCAACTCATAGATGTCGTCTTCTTTTGAAGATGTCATCTGAGCCAGATGCACATCGCTAAAACCCATGCGCTTGAGCTGAAGTAGCTCGTCTTTTTCCAGTTTGGCAGCTGTCAGGTTTTTGCCAGCAAACTCTTTTGCTGTGTAATGAAGCTCAACCAAATTGTCGATAAACCAAGGATCAATGGAAGTCAGATCGCAAACCTCATCGGCAGAGATACCGGACTCCAGTGCTCCGATGATATCGGTTATGCGGTGGTGGCTCGGTACCGAGAGGCGCCGGCGCCATTCCCAGAAGTCCGCTTTTATCCGCGCAGGCACGGCGGCGAACCCCGGCAGTCCTAATTCAAGCCCACGCAGAGCCTTCTGAATGGCTTCCTGGAAGGTGCGACCGATGGCCATGACCTCGCCGACTGATTTCATTTGTGTGGTCAGTGTGGTGTCTGCGCCTCTGAATTTTTCAAAATTGAAACGCGGCACTTTGGCGACGACATAGTCGAGAACCGGCTCGAAAGATGCAGGCGTGGTGCCGGTAATGTCGTTGGCTATTTCGTCTAATGTCAAGCCAATAGCCAATTTGGCGGCAATTTTTGCAATCGGATAGCCGGTTGCTTTGCTGGCTAAGGCTGACGAACGCGAAACGCGCGGGTTCATTTCGATAACCACAATGCGCCCTTTTTTGGTGTCGACGCCGAACTGGATATTCGAGCCGCCGGTGTCGACGCCTATGGCGCGAATGACCTTGATTGCGGCATTTCGCAGTGCTTGATATTCCTTATCGGTCAATGTCTGGATCGGCGCCACCGTTATCGAATCGCCTGTATGCACGCCCATGGCGTCGAAATTTTCGATACCGCAAATAATCACTACATTGTCCAGGCGATCGCGCATTACTTCCAATTCGATTTCTTTCCAGCCCAATACGCTTTCCTCTAAAAGGATTTCGCTGACCGGGCTGGCGTTCAAACCGGAAAGAGCAATATCGTGTAATTCTTCATGGTTGTAGGCTATGCCACCGCCGGCGCCACCTAAAGTAAAGGCGGGGCGAATAATAATTGGAAAACCAATTTCCTGGGCGATTTTATCTACATCGGACAGATTGCGGGCGATACCGGAGTTTGGCACGGAAAGCCCGATTTCCTGCATCTTGTTTTTGAAGAGGTCGCGATCTTCGGCCAGTTTGATGGCGTTTAGTTTGGCTCCTATCAGTTCTACGTTATGCTCATCGAGAAATCCTGACTCGGCCAATTCAACCGCAACATTCAGCGCCGTCTGTCCTCCCATCGTCGCAAGCAGTGCCTGAGGCTTCTCGATGGCGATTACTGCCATGGCTACTTCGGCTGTGACCGGCTCTATATAGGTTCGGTCGGACACCTCAGGGTCAGTCATGATGGTAGCTGGATTCGAATTTATAAGAACGACTTCATAGCCTTCTTCCTTGAGTGCTTTGCACGACTGAGTTCCTGAATAGTCGAATTCACAGGCTTGCCCGATGGTGATTGGGCCTGCACCTAAAACAAGAATCTTCTTGATGTCTTTGCGTTTTCCCTGCATCTTAAATTTTGGCTCTCCGTCAGCCATTGGATCTTACAACCCACAGGGCACTTGACTGAACGGGCTTGGGGCTCAACCAAACAAATCGAGACGAGACCTTTAAACAGAAACACAATAAAATTTCTTATTGACATCGTTTTGAATCCTTTCAAAGACGGCAAAAGAAAAGATAAGGGCAGTCGATGGCTGACTGCCAACAAAGCAAAGGCTGATTCTAATTAGCCCATCCCCGTTCGGGTTGGGTTTGGGGGGACCATATGTCAATGTGCACGCGGAGGCAAACTCTGCTAAACCTTGGCGCGAAATTCTTGCGCGTTTGCTTTCTAAGTCTTTTGATCGCTTCGTCAGTCCCCAGCCAGACTCTGGCTGAAGTCATAAGGGAAGACAAGCCGAAAATTCACAACAGCATGCCCACGTATCAGTGGGAAAGCTCCAATGTAAAACCACGTGCTGTGGCGATTCTAGTCCACGGACTGACCATGCATGGCGCTATATTCGACAAACTGGCGCGCCACCTGGCCGCACAGGGCTATAAGGTGATTGCGCCTGATTTGCACGGATATGGACGCTGGGCTGATTTGCCTGTAGACGCCAGGCACTGCAGGGAGTGCGGGGCACAGGTCTGTTATCAAAAGAGCCGTCGTGACCTTATTGATCTGATTGATGAGGTTAAGGCAACCAATCCTGAGCTTCCTCTTTATATGATTGGCGAGAGCCTGGGCGCCGATATGGTCTTGTACTCGGCCGGGATGCGCCCGAAAATCATTGACGGCATCGTGCTTTCCAGCCCTGCCATCAAAAGACGTTTCAACCTCGTACCCAGAGTGATGCGTGACGTGTGCCTGATTGCCCGCAATCCCTTCCGGCAAGTAGACCTGATTCCTTACATGAAGAAGTTCGCATCGGAAGACCAGCGCATTATCGATGAGGCGGTCAACGATCGGCTGGTCAGAAAGAAGCTGACCACCTGGGAGCTTTTCAAGACGATACATACAATGCGACCGTCGCTCAGTTATGCCGACAAAGTGCCTGCCAGTATGCCCGTATTGGTGATACAGGGTGACAACGATCGCATGCTCAAGAGCAATGCTGTTTGCGACCTGCTCAAGCATTTGAGTACGCAAGATCAGACGGTCAGATGGTTCCACGACAGAGGCCATCTGCTTCTCGAAACCGCTTATTTGCAGCCGGACACATTAAGTACTGTTGAGGGCTGGCTCAACGAGCATCTCAGCGGCGCCAAGATGGCCCAGGCGTCAGTAGACGGCACAATCAGGGGCTCAGTTAGAGATGAGTTCGTATCCAACAACTAATCTCCATCGATTTAAGTTGACGGCAAAGTCTAACGCAAAGGTACCAGCCTGTCTCTCAGGCGGAATTGCAGATTTGTGATTGTCGAATTGGCTGGATTGAACTCCCATTTGTTGCTCAGGGCGCCGCTCGGGCTCTGGTTAGGCTGCAAGAATGGAAAGCGCACTGTTGCATCGTAAAGAAGCGGACGCCCTGCTATTGGCTGGTTTGGCGTATCATAAACCTTAGCCTCTGCCAGTACCCGTCTCACGTCTTCGATGGGCGTTGAGCCAGCTTTGCTGCCTTTCACGTCGGTCATGCCGATCACGCCTATCGCTTTGAATTCTTGATTGAGCAAAGGCCCGCCTGAATTGCCCGGTTCGACTTTGAGGTCGGTTGAAATGACCAGTCGATTTGGATCCTCGCCCGGTAGAAGCCCACCCTGGATGCGTTCTCTGCCCTGCTTATCGAAAAGTATGGAGCCGAGAGTGACTTTGCCAGCGAATCCGCCTGGCAGGAAGCCCGAACCGTCGGCGGAGATGAACATCTTGTTCTGTGCAAATTGGGTGGGTGACTCGAATTCCTTCGGTCTTTGCCAGCTGCCACCCATGGAGAGGAAAACTTCCTTCACCCCTCTGGGATAGCCCATTGCCGCTACGCGGTCGCCTGCTTTGAGATCGCTTGAATCGGCCATGGCCAGAGGCTTGAAAGTCTCGTTGGGTTGGCGGAGCAGTCGCAAAACCGCCAGTTCAGTCTTGGGATCCAGATATTCGACTTCGGCTTGATACTTCTTGCCATTGGGCAAAGTGACATTCAGGCTGCCCGGTTTGGCGTCTTTGACGACGTGATATCCGGTAACTATGCGCCCGTCGGCGGTTGCTACAAATCCGCTGCCTGTGGTCGGCGCTCGCCCACCTGGAGGTAAAGGCGCTCCGGGCGGCAAAGGCAGTGTGGTCTGGGATTCTATATAGGCGATGCTTTCCTTGGCTTGCCTGAATTGCGCAACCATGCCGCTGTTGGTGCGATAGGCGGTGACATCTCTGGGGTCAAAGCGGTCTCCGGGCAACTGGGTGGGAATTCGTTCGAATCCCGGACGCAAACTGATTTCCGGTTGCGCATCCGTCTGCAGCTTATCGTTAAGCCTGGCTTGGTCGGTGCTATTGGTCTGGCGTCCGGGCAGAAATCCAGGAATCTCGAATTGAGCCATTTTGTCTTGCGTAAGCTGTTGGAAGACTTATTACTTTAAAGATCAACGACAGGGTAGTCACTGGGAAATTTACGTAGTGCAACCGGGACCTCAGGGATTTTTTGCGCTCAAGTCCTGCCTTTCTGCATCCAATTGTTCCAATTCAGAATTTGACCCCCTGAATTAATTCAGTCGGTCTGTGGCATCGATAAAATCTGCATATCAAAATGAAGTCCTCTCATTTTTACCTGTCGGGTGAACAGATGACTGCCTCCACAAAACCGGCTGACAAGACGAATAGAAATTATTTTGAAGGCAAAAAGCCGCTTTTAGAAAAAGAACTGCAAGACATGGACGCGCGCTTTCGCGCCGCCAAATTCGAATTTAAGAGACTCGAGAGAAGTCCATGAATATACTCGTTTTTAACGCCGGTTCGAGCACATTGAAGGCAAGCCTCTTCAATGACAGTCTCTTCTTGAAACAAAAAGAAGGCGCTTCGGCACCACTGTTGGAAGCCAACACGAAGGTGCAGGGCGGCGATCGTAAAGCTTTTAAGCAGGCGGCCGAAGGCGTTATCGAGCAGGTTTTGAAGGAGACCGATCAAGACAAGAAATCGATATCCATAGTCGGTCACCGTGTAGTCCATGGCGGTGAAAAGCTCAGAACCACCACCGTTATCGACGCAGATGTAATTTCGCAAATTGAAGAACGGTTTGATCTGGCGCCCACTCACAATCCCAACGCATTGGGTTGCATTGACGCGGCCAGAGAGTTTTTCGAAAAGAATGTCAAACAGATTGCCGTTTTTGACACTGCCTTTCATCGCACTATTCCTGAAATACGCAGCCTTTATGCGGTTCCGCGTGAATGGGTCGAGAAATTCGAAGTCAGGCGCTATGGATTCCATGGCATCAATCACAGTTATTGTGCCAGGCGAACCTTTCAGATTTTGCCGCAATCAGCCGAGCGTTTGATCATCTGTCACCTTGGCAATGGCTGCTCGCTGTCTGCCGTTCTGCATGGAGTATCGGTAAACACAACCATGGGTTTTACGCCACTGGAAGGCCTGATGATGGGCACCAGAAGCGGTACTATCGATCCGGGCATTGTTTTGCATTTGCTCAACAATAGATCCAGTCATGAAAAATACACTGCTGAAAAATTGGAGCAAATTCTCAACAAGGAGTCCGGAATTCTTGCAATCAGCGGTAGTACAAGTGACATGCGAGAACTTCTGGAGGCGAGAAAAAATCTGGATGAGCGAGCGGTTTTGGCCTTCGATATGTTCATAGATCGTCTCACTCATCATATTGCTTCTTTTACAGCATCATTGAGCGGCATTGACGCGCTTATTTTCACAGGCGGCATCGGCGAGCACTCGCCCGAGGTGCGTAGAGCCGCGGTGGAAGGTCTCGGCTATCTTGGTTTGAAACTTGATGCCCAGGCTAATCAATCAGCAGTCGGCGATGACACTGCAGACGCTATTATTTCCACGAAAAATTCCAGGGTTGCTGTTTTGAAAATCCGAGCACAAGAAGATCTGGAAATTGCTCGTCAATGTTTTGAATTTGCCAGCTCGAGCGTGTTTTCATCGTGGCCTTAGAGCGAGAAGCTCAGTTGCCATTCGGCTGCATGGTTCGATAGATTTTTGAATACTGACAGTAATTTTGCCAGCCGCGCTCTATTTGTGTGCGGTCGTCTTCACTGAGCTGTCGGACGATTTTTCCGGGTACTCCCATGACCAGGCTGTATGGTGGAATTTCCTTTCCGGGAGAAACTACCGCACCGGCAGCGACAATTGATCCGTGTCCGATCAAGGCATGGTCCAAAACAACTGCGCCCATGGCGATCAAGCAATCGGATTCGATGCGGCAACCATGCAAGATCGCACCATGCCCTACTGTGACTCGTTCTGCAACGAATAATCCGTGCCTTCCAGTCACGTGCAGCATGCAACCGTCCTGGATATTTGTGTTTTCACCTATCTCTATCGAATTGATATCGCCGCGCAAAACGCTGTTGAACCAGACAGAGGCGCCGGCGGCAATTTTTACGCGCCCGATTAGAACAACCGTGGGGGCGATATAGGCGTCTTCGGAGACTTGAGGTTCGTGGCCTTCAAAAGGTATGAGCATTCCATTCATAAGGAAGAGTCTAGCGCAAGCGAATTCCCCCTTTGTGTTTTTGAATTGTGAACCTAAGGCAACCAAGTGTCATACAATCGAACCTTCCGGCTGCAAAGATGTTAAAATTAACCCTGGAGTAAAGGAGACGTCACACATGCCCGTATACGACCAGCCCATGCGGAAGCTTCTTGGAATCCTCTCGCCTACGATTTCCTGGCTCAATGAGAAAGGATCAGTGGACGTGAATTCCGTTCCAGAGAATCACTTGGAAGCTATCAAGCAGTTGGAGCGTATTGGTGTTGTGCATAAGCGCAATAATCGCTGCTATGAGCTGCAAAAAATTCGCCTCAAGAAATTGATGGGTAATTTGGGTATCGATCAGCTCGTCAACCCTGAGCCTGTCGCCGCTCCATTAGAACTCAACTAGGCCATTTTTAGAGATATTGAATTACGAGCGCTGCGTTCGCTTGAGTGGGACAAACTCTTAGAGTTCCTATCTCAAGAAGCCGAAAGCAAACGCGGTAAGGATCTGTGCCGTCAGGTCATGCCCGGACGCGAGCGAGCGATTGTAAATGTTTTGCTTTCTGAATCTGATGAAGCGCTGGCGCTTCTCGTTAAGAGAACTGGCATGTCTTTCGACAGTCTGCCTGATCTAGAGGAAACGCTGAACAGGCTTGCCGCTCATGCTGTTTTATCGGAAAGCGAATTGCATTTCTGCCGGATGACGATGTTGCTTTCTCGGCAGTCGCGTAAATCCCTGCTTCTTCTTGACAGCGAAGCTTTTTCGGCTTTGCGCGCTTTTTTGCCATCGCTGGGCCTTTTCGATCAGTTAATAATTTCGCTCAACGAAATGCTTGATGACTCGGGCAATGTCAAAGATGACGCCACTGCTCATTTACGAGGTTTGAAAAGCGAAGTTAGGCGACTCGATCTCAAAATCAAAGAGGAGTTGAACAAAGTAATTCACTCTCAGACACAGTCGAAAGCTTTGCAAGAGCCAATTTATACTCAGCGGAATGGCCGCTATGTATTACCTGTAAATGCCAGCCAGCGTCATGTCATCGCCGGAATCGTACATGACAGCTCGCAAAGCGGCCTTACTGTTTTTGTAGAGCCAATGCCCGTGGTCGAGCTGGCCAACAAGCTGAGAATAAAGACAGCAGATATAGACCACGAAATCGCGCGCATTCTTGCTGTTTTATCCCAGCAAGTTTATGCCTCCTACGATGACCTTTCTCGGGCTTTTTTCGCACTGGCACAATTGGATGCGATTTTTGCCCGGGCGCGCTTTGCCATCAAATACGATGGCATCAAACCGGAGCTGAATGAAGACACTCGTTTTGAATTGATCGCTGCCCGGCATCCACTTCTCATTCTGCAAGCCGGAAAGGAGAAGGTGGTCCCCAATTCTGTAAGCCTGGGCGGCAAAGAGCGCACACTTGTGATTACCGGCCCGAACACCGGTGGAAAGACGGTGCTTCTCAAAACAATCGGTTTGCTTTCATTGATGGTTCGCGCCGGCATGTTGTTGCCTGTTGCTCGCGGCTCTAAGGCGGCATTGTTCACCGACATTTTCGCCGATATCGGCGACGAACAGTCGCTTGCCCAGAGCCTGTCCACTTTCTCATCGCACATGACCACTATTGTAGAGGTTGTGAAAAGCTCATCGACAGGGACGCTTGCATTGCTCGATGAAATCGGAGTGGGAACTGATCCTAGAGAAGGGGCGGCCATTGCCCGCGCCGTCCTGGAGCATCTCAACGATTCGGGAGCAATTACCGTAAGCACGACGCACTTCGGTCAGTTAAAGACCCTGGCCTACAACTTGCCCGGCATGGTCAACGGCAGCCTCGAATTCGACGAAGCCACTCTTTCGCCGACTTATCGCTTGCGTACAGGCATTCCCGGCAGCTCAAAAGGCATAACCATCGCCCGCCGGCTGGGTCTGGATAAAAGGCTCGTCGACCTGGCTATTTCTTATCTGGATGTAGCCGATGCAGTCATCGATGAAACCGTGGCTCGCCTGGAGGAAAGAATCAACGCACTGGAGCTGAAAGAATCTGAGGCTGAGGAAAAACTGCGGCAGGCCGATCGGCTGACCAGAGAATTGCAGGTCGAAATCGACCATGAGCGTGCCCAGAGTGAAGAGACACGACTAAAATTCTCAGGTGATCTAAAAGAAGAATTTGCTGTTGCCTTCGCCCTGATTAAGGAGACGATCAGAAACCTGCAGAAAGAACCAAGCATAGCCGGCGCCCAAAAGGCGAAAGAAAAAATGGAGCAATTGAAAAAGGAACTCAATTGGCTCGATTCCCCAGGCAAAAAAGCCAGTGCGCAGCGTCCGGGCAGTTTTTCCGTCGGCGACCGGGTGGCAATTGTGAGCCTCAATCAAAGAGGGGTAATCGAACAGCTGCCGGAAGGCATAGAGAATAATCCGAAAGGAGTGGTCGTTGTCAGAGCCGGTGCGGTCAAGCTGAAAGTACCGGCAAGCGATATCAAACGCATATCGGACACAGGCGGCACGGGTCATAAAGGCAAAGCCGGCGGCGCTTCTACAAAAGGCAAAGGGGCGGCGCCCGGGCCAGTTTATCGCAACCAGACCGATGTATTTGTCCGCACAGAAGGTAATACGGTAGATCTGCGCGGAGAAAGAGTCGATGCGGCCTTAATAAAGCTCGAGCAATTCCTTGATGCTTGCCTGCTTTCCTCAATAAGCCCGGTGATGATTATTCACGGACATGGCACAGGCGCTGTAAAAGAAGCGGTGCGCCAGCACCTGTCGGCCAGCAGTTATGTCTCGAAATTTCGGCCCGGTGAGACATACGAGGGTGCAGACGGCGTGACTGTGGCGGAATTGTAATCCAGCAATTTCGTATTTCTCCCATGTTTTGCCGGAAATCTTTTGTCCAGAACTCGGCAGACATGTATAGAAGCAGGGGACTGCTCCTCAGCTCAGTCACCCGACCCGCCCTTATTCACGCGGGACCAGCAAATCTCAAGGTTAATTCTTTTGCCAAGTGGTCCGGCTCTACGTGGTTTTCCCACATACAAATAAGGGAATGATATTTAAGCTGAGTGCAGCATTGGTGCTCCTTTCAGTCGCGTGAGGTTGTCAAGATGGTGGACGGGAATCGCGTTCCTGCCGAGGAAGAAATACGTAATCCAGGCGTTGTTGCCGAAAATGACGGCAGCACCGGAGATGCATTAGACGAGTACCGACGAACTGTAGGCTTCCAGCCGCAGGACGGAGCCGATCAAAGAGCTCAAGTTGCCGGTTATGACCGCAGTCTCGGTTATGACCGCATCGCCGTAGGCAATACGGCTATGGGACAGCGTATAGATAACATCACCAATCTTCTGGCCATGGGCGAGCGCTCCGCCGGAAACCTCCAGGACGTCAATCGTTTTTATGGCAGAGCCCAGAAAGAAGCAGACGATCTCTTCTCCGTAGCCGCTCAAAATGTAATGAAAGGCCGCGAGGACTATCGCGCCATCCTGGCTGCAAAAAGCCCCGAGGAAGTATTTCAGGGCGTCAATCAATCTATTCAGAAACAAGCTCAAGCTCTCCAGTTGCAGCTTCAACAAGAGCAAGACCCCGCCCGCCAGAGACGACTGACCCAGCTTCTGGCTATGGAGCAAGATCGGGCCCTCACTCTCGAGCGAATGCAGAGTACGAAGAATCCGCAAGAGCTGGACCGCTTATTAATGTACGACGCTTTCAGCGCCCAGCGTATCGATCTTGGTCAGAAGATGCTGAACGAGAGAGATCCTAATCAAGTAAGACTGATGGCCGAAGCTGAAATGAACTTGCACACGGTGCAACGTGCTCCCGGCTTTACGCGCGCCAACTACGGCATGCTCATGATGCGCATGGGACAATACGATCCCAACAGACCGGACAATGCCGCTTTGCGAGCATTGCAAGATGCAGCTTCAGTAGATCCTGAAATGATCCCTAATCCTAATAGTGCGGATCCGGCACGCCGTATGGGCGATCCTAATTTCATGCGCGTGGCCGCCGACATCGCTCGGATGCGACCGGACGATCCGCGCTTCGCGCAAGTGATGGCGCCCATCTTTAACAGAGATATAAATCGTTCTCCAGCACAGACTTATGCAACTGGCGATCAAACCGTTAATCCCAATGCGCGTTATGCACAAGTACAGGACCAGCCTTTCCAACCCGGAATGGATGGCACCGGCAATCGCGATAAGACAGTTGTCGCCGATCGCACTCAGGGTGTGACTGCACTGGTCAATGGCAAGACACCATTTCAACGCGTGCAAGAACTGGCACAGGTAGCCAATCAACAGGGTTTGACTCCTGATATTCGCAAGGCGTATGAGTCTTGCGTCCTCGACTCCGATAAAGGCACATCTCCCAGAGTAGCCGAACTGCAAACCAAATTGGGTGAACTCGAGCAAAAGCAACAGCAAATTGCTCAGCAAATCGACGCGATTCAAAAGGATCCTGCAATTCAGACTCTGGTTCAGCAGGGAATGGCCAAACTCAAGGCTCGTCCTGAAGCTGAACAACAGCAATTGAAGACACTTACCGAGCAATTGCAGAAGACTCAGAACAAAGAAGAGCGCGAACAGATTCTGGCTAAGATCGGCCAGGTTTGCCCTGAGTTTGTGCAAGTGACTCGCTTGCTCGAAGAAAAACTGAAGCCTTTCACCGATCAGCTGCAAGAAATTCAAACGCAAGGCGAAGCGCTGAGCAATGACTTGATTGGTGAATTGAACCAGTCTTCAGCCACCCGCATGGAATATGCAGAGAAGCTGATGAAGTCGGAAAAACCGGAAGACAAGGCACTGGCCAAGCAATTGCTTATCGAGTCGGTTGCTAAGGCTAAGCCCGAACAGCGTGAGGCGTTCGCAAAATATGCTGTGCAACTGGGATTGACCCCGCAAGAATTGCAGGAAGGTCTGGCCAAGATACCGCCGGAAGTGCAAAATCCGGCCGTACAAACTGGCGATCCAGCCCAGGTGGTGCCTGGAACCGGCGAAAGAACCGGTGCCGGTAAACTGATCGACGAGAACAAGAAAGCATTTGACGCGGCTCAAGACAAGAAAGCCAAGCTTGCCGAAATGCAAGGTTCTTTCCAGAAAGCAATCGTCGATGCCGACAAAGAATTAGCCGATGCTGAGACTACCTACAATCAATTGAATGCGGCACGCGCCAAAGCGCTAAACGACATGCCCGCAGATGACAAGGCTAAACTCCAAAAGTTGCTGACGGAAGGTACGCCGACCGCGGAAAAGGAAGCAATCCAGAAAGAACTGGCAGGCAAGTATGCAAGCATCGATCAGATGGCCACCCAGATGCAGGCCATCCAGAATGGTGCATTGGATCTCGCTCTCAATAAGTTTGAAGCGCGCTACGAATTTGCTCGCGCCTCCAATCTGGGCGGTGACGATGCAAACTCCAAGAAGTTGATGGAAGATGGCATCAAGACGCTGACCAAAGATGTCGGACCGGAAATTGCCGCGAAAGTACTGGAAGATCCAGGTGTTGCCGAACTGGTCAAAAAATACTCGGTCGACGCCAATGCATTGATGCAAGCTGCTGTGGCCGAGGCACCGCAGCAAACAGGCGATCA
>JADZFV010000228.1 GCA_020854255.1 Candidatus Melainabacteria bacterium
GGTCATTGAGGGCCTGGGCGACTTCCAGGTTGCCTGGTCCGAACTGTTCGGTCTTGAGCGAAATTACTTGCTCCAGGACTTGCTGGGCTTCTGCGAATTTATGCTGATTCGACAAACTTTCTCCCAGCTTGGAAAGCATCTGGCAGCGCCTTTGATCCTTTGCCGGAAAGGCGGTTTCGGCAATTTGCGCTGCTTGACGAAAGAAGCCCGCGGCCTGAGCAAATTCGCCTTGAGCCAAAAATTTTTCGGCTTGCTGCCTGGCTTTATCGAATTCCTGACTCATCGGGCGAAGACTCCCACCTGCACAAAACCCAGCCGAAAGCCAATCGGGCTTCAGGGCAATATTCTATTGCCTTTTGCTGCTTGTGTCCCGCGCTGGACCTGGCTTGGGGAAAAAACCATTGCAATTTTGAAAACTTGTGATACCGTATTTACGTACGGTATCACATTTAATCGCTTACACCTGCTCAGTCACCGATTAGTGAGCCTCTTTTGTTCGAAATGGCTCACGCAGCTGCTTGTGTAGCAGGAAGTCCTTTCAGCAAATACAATGGTGAGCTATGGATGTTTCGACAGTGAACTCTCCACTGCCTCATTGTGAGGCGCTCGATTGGGCACACCCTCTGGTTGCTCAGTGGTTCCGTGCGCGGTTCGTTACGCCGACCGAACCGCAGATTGCCGGATGGCCTCACATTCTTGCCGGCGAAACCACCTTGATTGCAGCGCCGACGGGATCCGGAAAGACTCTGGCTGCCTTTCTCGTCTGTATCGACAAACTTGTGCGCAAAGCCCTTTCCGGTCAATTGTCGAATCACACTGAAGTGGTCTATATCTCGCCACTCAAAGCGCTGAGTAACGACGTAGAGAAAAACTTGCAGGTGCCTCTTAAAGAAATCTTTGATCTGGCTATGGAAAACAATTTGCTTATGCCGGAAATTCGCACCATGGTGCGCACTGGCGATACGCTTGCGCTCGAGCGGCGCACGATGCTCAAGCGCCCTCCGCATATTCTTGTCACCACACCTGAGTCTTTATACATCATGGTTACAGCAGAGAAGAGTCGAGCAATTTTGCGCGAAGTCGAAACTGTAATTGTCGATGAAATTCATGCACTTGCCGATGACAAACGAGGAGTGCATTTGTCTCTGTCATTGGAGCGCCTGGAATCACTCACATGGCGCCCTCCCAATCGCATTGGACTTTCCGCCACTCAAAAACCAATCGAATTGACCGCGCAATTTCTCGCCGGCAATGGCCGGGAGCTGCCGCACATTGTCGATGTCGGCCACAGACGTCAGCTGGATATTGCGGTTGAAGTGCCGGCCATGCCGCTTGGCGCGGTCTGTTCCAACGAGATGTGGCTGGAGATTTATAAAAAGCTTTTGCAGCTCGTAAAAAGCCACACTTCCACTCTTATTTTTGTTAATACGCGCAAACTGGCAGAACGCATCGCGCATGATTTAGGTGAGATGCTTGCCCAGGACCTCGGTGAGGAAGATGCCGGAAGTCTGGTTTTGGCGCACCACGGCAGCCTGTCTAGAGAATTAAGGCTGGAAGCTGAAAAACGGCTGAAAGCAGGTGAGCTTAAGGCGCTGGTTGCGACTGCCTCGCTTGAGCTCGGCATTGATGTTGGTGCCATAGATCTTGTCTGCCAGATCAGTTCACCGCGCAATATAGCTGTAGCCCTCCAGCGTATCGGTCGAGCCGGTCACTGGCGCGGGGCGATTCCCAAGGGGCGCTTGTTTGCCACTACGCGAGATGATTTGCTTGAATGTGCCTCGCTCATCAAGTCGATCAATGAGGGAGACCTCGACCGATTGGTGATTCCGAAAGTTTCACTCGACGTCATGTGCCAGCAAATCATTGCTGCCTGTGCTACACGAGATTGGCGTGAAGATGATCTGTTCGACCTGGTAAAGCGCGCTTATCCATATCGCGATCTCAACCGGGTTGAATTCGACAGCGTAGTTGAGATGCTGGCCTCTGGTTTGTCCGACGTTAGAGCACGATACGGAGCTTTTCTCATTCGCGATCGCGTCAACGGAATAGTGAAGGCAAGACGCGGAAGCCTGCTTGCTTCAGTAACCAATGCCGGTGCCATACCGGAGACAGCGATGTTTACCGTGCTTACCGATCCGGAGGCTCTGATGGTGGGCACAGTCGATGAAGAATTTGCAGTGGAGAGCGCCGCCGGCGACATAATGCTGCTCGGCTCGACATCGTGGATGATCACTAAAATCGAAGGAAAAGCAGGCCGGGTGTGGGTAGTTGATGCCAACGGCGCGCCGCCCAGCGTGCCTTTCTGGCGCGGTGAAGCACCAGGCAGGACAAAGGAGCTTTCCGATCACCTGTCATTCTTGCGAGAGGAGATTAGCAGGCTGGCACTCACTTTGCCTTCAGATGAAGAATCTGAAGAAAGCGATAACCTGAGCGGACCACAGCGCGCCGAGAAGTGGCTTGTCGACAAATGCGGATTGAGCAAAGACGCTGCTTGCCAGGCTGTTTCCTACGTACTTGAAGCGCAGGCGCTGTTGGGTGCGGTTCCATCAAAAAAGTTGATTATCGCCGAGCGCTTTTTTGATGAAGCCGGAGGCATGCAATTAGTCATTCACTCTCCTTTCGGAAGCCGCATCAATAAAGCCTGGGGAATGGCTCTTACCAAGAGATTCTGCCGCAGTTTCGATTTAGAACTGCAGGCGCAAGCAACGGAAAATGGAATCAATATTTCTCTGTCGGAGCGTCACAGCTTTCCACTTGACGATGTTTTTCAGTTCTTGAGTGTGGAGACTGCAGTCAACGTTTTGGAACAAGCAATTCTCCAGTCGCCGCTTTTCACAACGCGCTTCCGCTGGGCGGCTAATCGATCGCTGGCGCTGCTCAGATTTCAAGGCGGCAAGAAAGTACCGCCTCAGATTCAGCGCATGCGCGCTGAAGATTTGCTTACTGCCGTCTTTCCACAAGCCGCAGCTTGCCAGGACAATATTTCCGGTGAAATCGCTATTCCGGATCACCCGCTCGTGAAAGAAACGATGAAAGATGCATTGACAGAGGCCCTCGATTTGGAAGGCTTTCTCGAGCTTCTTGCCGACCTGAAAAACGGCACCATCGCCACTCATGCAATTGACACTCCGGCACCTTCCGTATTTTCACACGAAATTTTGAACGCCAATCCGTATACATACCTGGACGATGCGCCCCTGGAAGAAAGACGAGCTCGTGCCGTCGAATTGCGACGTGTCTTGCCTGATTCGATTGCTTCAACAGCCGGACGCCTCGACGAGTACGCAATCAGCCAGGTGCAGATGGAAGCATGGCCAGATGTGCGAAACCCGGATGACCTGCATGATTTCTTGTACACGGTAATTGCTGCACCGCCTCACCTTTCATTGACGATTCGCGACTCAGGAATGATCAACTGGAGCATTCATTTTCGTGACTTGTTGAAGCAAAAGAGAGCCGGCGTAGCGACGCTGAACGGCAATGACTATTGGGTGGCCACCGAAAGAAAAACCGCTTTCTTAACCATTTTCCCTGAAGCCAATTTTGAAGATCGTCTGCCGGATATCGAGGAGAAGCCGCTCACAAGAGAGGAGGCTCTCGATTACATGCTCAGAGGCTGGATGTGCTATCTCGGACCGATCAAAGCGTCGGCTATTGGAGAACTTCTGGCATTGCCTCAATTCGATATCGACCTGTCGCTATTGAGAATTGAATCGCAAGGTTCAATTTTGCGCGGCAAATTTACCGGCATAGAAGAAGAATGGTGCGATCGCCGCTTGCTGGCGCGGATTCACCGGTTGACAGTCGACGGATTGCGCCGCCAGATCAAAGCTGTGTCTCGTGAAGAATTTATGCTATTCCTGGCGCGGTGGCAACATGTTGCACCAGGAACTCAATTGATTGGTGTACGTGGACTGCAGCAGATCCTCAATCAATTGCAGGGATTCGAACTGCCAGCCAATGCCTGGGAAACGCAAATCCTATCCAAGCGAGTCCGCAAGTATTCGTCCGAGGATCTCGACCAATTGTGCATGACCGGTGCAATCGGATGGGGAAGAATTTCACCGCATCCGGCCACTGTAATGCCGGCCGATCCACAGCCGAAAAGATTAGCCTTTAGGCGCCCACGTTACGGTATGCCAATCTCTCGCTCAATTTCCGACGTCACAAATCATGAACAGTCTGCACCTCAAAAAGAAACAGTTGAGTCGCTTGTTCTCCTTTCTGATTCCGGATTTGTCGGCAAAGAAGCGAGTGCCCGACGGGTTGTTCCCAGCAGCGTTTCGCCGATGACCTTTTTCATCCGCCAGGAGTGTGATTGGATTACCTATTGCAAACGCTCTTCAGA
>JADZFV010000229.1 GCA_020854255.1 Candidatus Melainabacteria bacterium
ACTCGCAGGACCGCCGCTCCGGTAAACTTCCCGGCGCGCAGGTCGTTGAGTGCGTCATTGGCTCTGTCCAGCGGATAGACTGTGACCGAACAATTGATATTGATCTCGGCTGCCTTGGCGAAAAACTCGATTGCATCGGCGCGAGTGAGGTTTGTCACTGATTTGATTGAGCGTTCCATCCACAAGATTTCATATGGCATTGCCGGCAGTTCCGACATGTGAATGCCACCCAGGACCAACTTTCCTGCTTTGTCGAGATTTGAAAGTGCATGCGGCACCAGATTGCCGACCGGTGCAAAGATGATAGCTGCGTCAAGTTTGTCGGGCGAAGTACCGTCTGAGTCGCCAGCCCATTTGCAGCCGAGATTCAAGGCCAGGCTTCTGGCATCGTTGTCTTGTGGCCGGACGAAGGCATAGAGTTGGCGGTTGTCGTGGTGGGCGACCTGCGCAATTATGTGCGCTGCGGCGCCGAATCCGTAAATACCGATGCGTTTCGCGTCTCCGCACATTTTATAGGACCGGTAGCCGATCAATCCTGCGCAAAGCAGGGGCGCTGCTTTTGAGTCGTCATAGCCGTCCGGTAATCGAAAACAAAACCGGGCGTCAGCGAGGCAATACTCCGCGTATCCGCCGTCTAAGGTGTAGCCGGTGAATTTCGCTTCGTCACAGAGATTCTCTCTATCGGTGACGCACCACCGGCAGTGCCCGCAGGTCCAACCTAGCCAAGGTACTCCGACGCGATCACCTACGGCAAATCCCTGCACTTTATCGCCAACCTCTGCCACTGTGCCGACAATCTCATGCCCTGGAACGAGCGGCAGTTTGGGCTCTTTCAAGTCATTGTCGACAATGTGCAGGTCTGTGCGGCAGACTCCGCAATGCGAGACCTTGATGACTAGATGACCGCGCTGGCAGCCAGGAAGGTCGCGGTCCGCCTGGATAAGCGGACCGCCTCGAGTTTCTAGAATCATTGCTTTCATCAGAATACGCCGATTATCTCTCGGTTTGATCTTTTTGCGGATAGTCGCCAAGTTTGACTGTCGCTGCCGTGATAGCACCGTTTCTCAAAATTAGAAAGTCAACCGTGTCATCCACCTTGTGAGTGCGAATTTGTTTTTGCACCTCTTTGGAGGTCAATACTTGTTTGCCATCGACTTTCTCGATTACGTCTCCGGCAGTCAGCCCCGCCAGTCCCGCAGGACCATCCGGCACTACCTTAGCGATGAGCACGCCTTTGGTATCCTTCGGAATTCCAAGCGAATGCGCGATTTTCTCGTTGAGATCTTGCATATAGATGCCGACGTACGGGCGTTTGATGCTGCCGCCTTTAACCAACTGATCGGTCACTTCTTTGGCGATATCGATTGGAATTGCAAAACCGATGTTTTGACCATCTCCTCGAATTGCCGTGTTGATCCCGATCACTTCGCCTCTGATATTGAGCAGCGGTCCTCCGGAATTGCCAGGGTTGATCGCTGCATCTGTCTGGATGAAGTCAACACTGTTAATGTCATTAAGCGAACGTCCCAATGCGCTGATAATGCCCATGGTCACCGAGTGGTCGAGTCCCAGCGGGCTGCCTATCGCGATCGCCCAGTCACCGGGGCGCAGAGCCTTGCTGGAGCCCATTTGCGCAGTCGGCAATCCTTTGGCGTCGATCTTCACGAGTGCCAGGTCGGTGAAGCTGTCCCGACCGACAACCTTACCCTGGAATTCACGCTTGTCGTTGAGAGTGACTTTGATTTCGTCAGCCTGCCCGACGACGTGATTGTTGGTCAGGATATATCCATCTTGTCTGACGATTACACCTGAGCCCGAGCCGTGCTGTTGGAATTTGCGAGGCGCCATTCCCATGGACGGATCGTCACCCTGTCCGAAAAAGAACTGAAACGGCGAATTGCCTATAAGTCCAGGAACGGAAATATTTTTGCTGATGTCAATATTGACGACGCTTTCGCTGGCTTTGCTCGCCATATCGGCGATTGTGTTTTCAGCCATTGAAAGAAACGCGCCTGTGGGTGCCGCCGATCGTGTAATCGGTGCTGCCGACTGACTGGGGATGCCGGACGGCGTGGGCCAGAACTGGTGACCCGCAAAAAACGCCGCGCTCAAAGCTATTCCCAAAAAAGCTCCCGCTGCTATACCGCCTGCTAATAGCTTCATTGACGATTTTTTCGCTTCTGCAACCGCTGGGGACGACGTTGTCTGTACCATCTTTCTACCTCTCATCAATTTCTGACCGGCAGGCTGCCGGTCCACACCTTTATGGGGCTGATTTCAGTTTATGTATTCAATTACAACATACCGTTGAAACATCACTTTTCGTTAATAACAATGGATTAGACGCACTGAGTAAGCTTGCATACAAGTTTGTAAACAGGAACCAACTTTTTTTGAAAGTCATGGCGCGTTTCAGTCGAATTCGTAAATGCCCGTTTTGTCGGCTTTTACGGACCTGCATGTGTTTGTGGGGAGAAAGCTTAAACGCAATTTCTCTGCCAGTCCCCTAAATAGTCGCTAGATTCGCATGCCCTTAACCGTTCCATAACCACTTAAGACGAGAATTTCATTCTGCAGTTCCGAAAGGGGTAAGGGCAGGATTCACAGGCATCTCTCTTTTTAGCTCAGATTTCCACCCTTACCCCCGAAGACTAAAAGCACTGCCGCCGCCAAAGAAAAGATTTCCTGCGGCTGGTCTCATTGGTGTCTCCTGGAGGACTCGTTATGCCTGGTGTTGGTACCGGCGTTCTGCTTATTGACTTCATACTCAGACCGTTTCTCAAGATTGGAATGAAATTTCCGCTCGTTTTGCTCATTATGCTCTGCCTCTTCTACGGATACATCGCCTATTTCGCGCTTAGGTCCTCATACGGTCAAGTCGTCGACTAATACGAGCCAATTCATCCTTAAAACGCATCCATCCTAAGCATCTAAAGCATGAATGAAAATCATCCGTCTGCTTAGCCGGATGTTTCGCCGGGCACAACGTCTAACAACTCGTCGTCGAGTCACTTATGGTGACGCAGAAACTTTCGAGGTGCAGGCGTTGCGTATGTTGAAAACAAAGAGTTTCGTGCAATCAAAATTGTTTGCACCTATTTTTGTGCTGCTGTCGTCCAATCTGGTCTTTACGCAACCATCATCTCCAGCGAATTCCGCCACGCCTCGTTTGCTCACGCAGGCTAAAGAAGAAGACCAGATGAGCATTGCCGATGCGAAGAATTACATGATCTCTTTGATCAATCGCGATCGCAAATCGCAAGGATTGAAAGAAGTTGTGAATGATGAAACCGCTGAACATGCCGGCACGATGCACTCGGATGAGATGGCAAAACTTGGCTATTTGAGTCATTGGGATGTGACCGGGCGCAAGCCTGACCAGCGATATTGTTCCGTGGGCGGCACCGGATTTGTGATGGAGAACGGGCACATAGAATTCGCCGGCTTTGCCGGTGATGATGCGGGCGGAAATACTGAATTCAAGCTCGATCCGGCAGCGAAGATTGCAAAGAAAGACGTAGAGGCAATCGAGGCGGGTTTTTTCAATGAACAACCTCCCAACGACGGTCACCGTCGCAACATTCTTGATCCGGATCACAACAAAGTTGGAATCGGCTTAAGTGTTGCGCGCAATGAAGATTCGTATCGAATCACCTGCGCTCAAGAATTTATTCATTCCTATGGAAGAGTAGAGGCTGTACCGGTGAGCGTAAAGGTGGGTGAAAGTTTTGTGGTGAAAGGAAGTCTGGATCCCGGGCTCAATCTTCAATCAGTGGATCTCTTCTGGGAGGAGTTGCCCAGGCCGATGACGCTCAAGGAGTTAGACGAAACCCATAGCTATGGACCACCGCAAACGCGTGTCAACACATACTTCCCCGGTTCGCCCGCTGCTCAAAACAATTTGAGCAGCACTAATAATGCGGGGCGGCAAGAATTTACTTGCCGCTTCGACACGGACAAGACCTTATGGAAGCCAGGACTTTACTATGTTTATGTATGGGTGAAAACTCCGGATCCCAATTGCAAGAAGAACCTGGTCGTCGCCTCCAAGGTAATCGAGGTTCGCTGAACCCCAGCGCGTGAAATAATGAAGTCGTGCCGTCCGATATATGGTTTTTGTTTTGCCGTTCAAGAAAAAAATGAGACTTGTGATTGTCTTTGTTCTTGCAGGCTTCGTACTGACCTTTGAAAAATCCCTCAGTGCGCAAAACAGATTTAGTGCAGATAAACAGGTCGAGATTGCAAAAATGCAGTTGGATGCAAACGACACTCAGTCATCATCATCAACATGTCAGCGTGCGATTGCAATGTACAAAACATTTCTTTCGTAAAATCATCCGTCTGTGCCCAGCGCTAGCCTGACACTGGCAGAAAGTTATCGCAGACAGAATAAACCAGCCATGGCGAATGCTCTGGTGAATGAGGCTAACATTGGTTTTGGTGTAGCTGATGGAAGATAGAGCAATATATGTGTCACTTCAATCCGCCCGGACCTGATGGAGGAGGAGAACCATTTCCGAAGCCGCCGCCATCTGCGCCGCCACCAATGTTGCCAACGCCGCCCATACCGCCTCGTCTGTGATGTCC